>CAJXXJ010000007.1 GCA_913062745.1 uncultured Phaeodactylibacter sp. | reverse complement strand
GCCAACGAATGCGACACGGTAACTGCTTCTGTAACGATCACGGTGGAATCGCCGGTGGTAGTGGAAGCGCAGCCGGACACGACGGTGCTGCTGTGCGGCCCGGTTGTGGATACAGTTTGCTTCACGGCAGCTATTGCAGAGGGCAGCGCCACCGCGGAGGACATTCTGTGGTACGATGCTTCCGGCACGCTGGTGGGCACCGGCGGAGCGCTTTGTGTATTGCCGCCGGTAGGGGAGAGCGTCTACACCGCTACGGTAGACAGTGCGGCTTTCTTCTGCGACGTGGCCGAAGACATCGTCCGAGTACAAGTGGATACGGTAGCGCCGCCGCCTCCGGGCATGGAGGACACGCTTAAAGTTTGCGTAGGCGAAACGCTGACGGTGGGCCCGGCACCGGACTACCCGCCGCCGTACACCTGGGAAGACGCGGATGGCAACGTGCTGGCCGCCAACGAAGTGCTGGTAGTCACCCCGGATGTGCCCGGCACGACGGAGTACCTGTTCACCGCTTCCAACGCCTGCGGCACTGCGGAATATACCGTCACGGTGATTGCTGTAGACAGCAGCGCCCTGGTGATCGAGGGGGCAGGCGAAAGCTTCTGCGAAAACGAGGCCGTCACGCTGACCACCAATTTCGACTACCCGGACTGCCTGCTGTGGACGAGCCCGGCGGGAGATACGCTGGGCACGGGCAGCACCGTAACTATACTGCCGGGCGCATCTGACACGGTTATCGTGAGCGCACCCGGGCTGGACTGCGTAGAACCGGATACTGTGGTCATCGACCGCATCCCGGTGCCTGAGATTGACATCACGCCGTCCGCGGCGACGATTTGCCTGGGCGACGAAGTCACGCTTACGGCCAGCTTTACGCCGGCGGATGCCACCTTCCTCGGCTGGAGCGATAATGTGCCGGCAGGGCAGCAGCAAGAATTGGAAATTACAATTACCCCGGATGCACCGGGCAGCTACACCTACGAGGCTACCGCCGCCAACGAATGCGACACGGTAACTGCTTCTGTAACGATCACGGTGGAAGCGCCGGTGGTAGTGGAAGCGCAGCCGGACACGACGGTGCTGCTGTGCGGCCCGGTTGTGGATACAGTCTGCTTCACGGCAGTTATTGCAGAGGGCAGCGCTACCGCGGAGGATATCCTGTGGTACGATGCTTCCGGTACATTAGTCGGCACGGGCGGGGAGCTTTGTGTATTGCCCGCTTTGGGCGAAAGCCAATTCACGGCCACCGTGGACACCACTGGCTTCTGCGAAGTGACGGAAGACGTAGTCCGCGTACGGGTGGATACGATGCTACCGCCGGATGCGATGCTTCCGGATACCGTTAAGGTCTGCGTGGGCGATACCGCGCTGGTGAGTGTGGACAGTCTGTACCCGGCTGTGTATGAGTGGTCAGACTCCCTCGGGAATATTGTAGCTATGAATGCAGACCTGGTAGTAGTACCCGATGCTGCCGGAGCCTTTACTTACGTCTTTACGGCCTTCAACGGCTGCGGTATGGTAAGTGATACAACGGTAGTTCTGGCTGTGGACAGCAGTCAAGTGGTCATAACCGGAGGCGGGCAGATTGCCTGTGAGCTGGACACTATAACGCTGAGCGCGAACTGGACGATGCCGGAATGCGTCGTCTGGACGGATAGTGAGGGCAACCTAATCGATACGGGAGCACAGATTATTCTGCTGCCTTCTACAGGAATTGACACGATCATCGCTACTGTGCCCGGGCTGGACTGCGTCATGCCGGACACTACCACCGTGGAATGGCTTATGTTGCCGAGTATCATGATCGATGCTTCGGCTACCAACATCTGTCTTGGCGACTCAGTACAGCTAAGTGCCATAGTGACTCCGCCGAGCCCGTCCAATGAAGTATTCTGGTACAATGAAGGCT
Source organism: uncultured Phaeodactylibacter sp. (assembly GCA_913062745.1). Taxonomy (GTDB): domain Bacteria; phylum Bacteroidota; class Bacteroidia; order Chitinophagales; family Saprospiraceae; genus Phaeodactylibacter. The sequence goes on along the minus strand of CAJXXJ010000007.1, from coordinate 17,251 downwards.
GGGACTTTATTGGGGATGGCCCGGTTATCACGCTGACTCCGCCGGCCGGAGACCAACTGTACTACGCTATAGCGGAAAACCCATGCGGGCTGGATACTACCGCGACGGTTATTATTGTGGATAGCCTTTCTGTTGAGTTGTTGGTGACTGCAGATACGATATGTGCCGGCGATACCACTCAACTGGAAATCATTGGCTGCGACGATTGCACCTATGCGTGGGAGCCGGCCGGCAGCCTGTCTGACCCGGATGCTGCCCTGACGCTGGCCTCACCCACCGGAACGACCACCTATTCCGTAACGGTGACGAGGGGTGCCTGCGAACAGGTACTGAGCACTACCATTACGGTAGAGGATTGCCCAAGTTGTGTAGACATGGTATTTGTTGCGAATGCCTTTACGCCAAACGGAGACAATAACAACGACTTCGTCTGCCTGCGCAGTGAGTTCCTGGAGGAATTCGAGGAAGTTGAGTTCATGATCTACAACCGCTGGGGCGAAGAGGTATTCCGCTCAAGCGATATACGAAACCTCTGTTGGGATGGTACCTTTAAAGGCAAGCAATTGCCGCCGGATGTATATGCTTATTACTTGTATGTCAAGTGTCCGGAACAGCCACGTCGAACTCAGAAGGGAGACATCACACTGCTTCGGTAGGTTGACCGGAATGGTTTAACGCAAAAAGAGCGCCGTTTGCCCGGATGGGGGAAACGGCGCTCTTTCTTTAGCCTACGGTTTGGGCTTTAGCTCAGTGTTGATCTGTATAGGAGCATTCAGGGTCCGGTGTACCGGGCACTTATTCGCAATTTCCAATAGTTTGCTCCGCTGCTCTGCGGAAAGCTCGCCTTCGATTTCCACGATACGGTCGAAGTAGTCAATTTTGCTCTCGGGCTTTTCTGTATTTTCACAGTCTTTCGCATGGTCCTTATAATGGGAAAGATGGACCTTGACCTGCTCTAGTGGCCAGTCTTTGCGGCGGGCGTACATCTGCAAAGTCATAGCAGTACAGGCGCCGAGCCCGGCAGTAAGCAGCTCGTAGGGAGAGGGGCCAAAGTCATCTCCGCCGACAGAAGCCGGCTCATCAGCAGTAAGCTTGTGCTGCCGGATACCTATATCGGTAGTGAATACATCTTCCTCGTCCAGCCTGACTACCACATCCTCGTCAGACTTAAGAAGGTCCGGGGCTTCTTTGTTCAGGTAGCGGTCAGCCCAGGAGGCAATCATACTGCCTGCGTAACGAGAGTCCGCTTTGTCTGACAGCAGGTGGTCTGCCCCGTCGAGTGAGATAAAGCTTTTTGGGTGGCGCGCCGCCTGGTAAATACGCGCTGCATTATCAATGGTAACGGTGAGATCCTGCGGAGCATGCAGGATGAGCAGCGGGAGGTTCAGGGACTGGATTTTGTCCTCCATATTTTGCGAGCGGATGTCTTCCAGGAATTGCCGTTTTACCCGGAAGGGCCGGCCGGCTATAGAGACTTCCGCGACACCTTTTTGCTCAATTTCAGCTGTGCCCTCTTTTATCAGATGGCTGACGTGCTCCGGCGAAAAGGGGGCACCGATAGCGGCCACGGCTTGCACGGAAGGGAGCAGCCCGGCTGCCCTTAGCACCGCTGCCCCGCCCAGGGAGTGGCCAATGAGCAGGCCGGGAGCCTGATGGTGCTGCTCCATATACCGGGCTGCCGCCTCAAGGTCTTCAACGTTGGACGAAAAATTGGTATCCGCGAAATCTCCTTCACTTTCCCCCAGTCCGGTGAAATCAAAGCGAAAAACCCCAAAGCCGTGCATAGTCAGTGCGCGGCTGATATTGCGGACAGCAGTCAGGTTTTTGTTACAGGTGAAGCAGTGCGCAAATAGCGCAAAGGTATGCGGATGCTGGTCCACGGGCAGCTCAAGCCGTGCGGCGAGCTTTTCGGATTGGGCATTTTCAAAGATGATTTTTTGTGGTCGCATTTGAAAAGGGTTTTGTCTTTAGCAAAATAAGCAGCTGTCAGCCTCCGGCGCTACCAAAAGCCATCAGGGCCTGCAGGCAATATGTTATAAATAAGTTAGGAAGGCAACAGACCCGCTGGCTACGGCGCTATTATTGCTACCTTTACTCGTTACTGAAATGACTGTTTCATGCAGCCAAAAAATGGGCGGAAAATTGGTTGGGCCAGCGCGGCAGCCATCGTAATTGCCAACATGATCGGAACCGGTGTGTTTACCACGCTTGGCCTGCAGCTGGAAAAAATCAGCAGCGTATGGGCGGTGCTTTTGCTGTGGCTGCTGGGCGGGGTCATCGCCTTGTTTGGCTCCTTTAGCTACGCCGAACTGGGGACGCGCCTGCCCCGTTCCGGCGGCGAGTATTATTTTCTGTCCCGCATTTACCACCCTTTCCTGGGGTATTTGGCCGGTTGGGTTTCGCTCACGGTAGGCTTTTCCGCATCTGTAGCGCTGGCTGCTCTGGCTATGGGCGACTATGCGCAGCATTTCCTGTCAGTAGGCGCTAAGCCCTTGGCGATAACTGCCATCCTGCTCATATCCCTGGTCCACTCCATCAGCATCCGGCAGAGCAGCTCCTTCCAAAATCTGTTTACTCTGCTCAAGCTGCTGCTCATCCTTTTCTTTATCCTCGCCTGCTTCATCAGGCCTGCACCGGAAAACGCAGCACTGAGCGGTGCTGCCTTCAGCCTGGCCATCGACAGCCCGGCCTTTATGGTTGGCCTGGTGTACGTCGCTTATTCCTTTTCCGGCTGGAATGCAGCAGCGTACATCGTGGAAGAAATAAAGGACCCGGTGCGCAACCTGCCGAAAGCGCTTATCATTGGCACTGTTTTGGTAAGCGCGCTGTACGTGCTGCTGCAAATGGGTTTCCTGTACCAGGCTTCCGAAGAACAGCTGGCCGGTCGGGTGGATGTCGGGCAGGTGGTGGCTCACCTGATGTTTGGTACGGTGGGCGGACAGCTCATTTCCCTCTTCATCTCCCTTTTTCTCATCTCCAGTATCAGTGCCAACGTGTGGGTAGGCCCGCGGGTGGTGCGGGCTATGGCAGACGACTATTCTATCTGGCATTTTCTGGCAAAGGACAACGCGAGCGGTATCCCGGTGCGAGCGGTATGGATGCAGGCTGCGATCAGCGTTTTTATGGTACTTTCCAGTCAGTTTGACCAGGTATTTCTCTACAGCGGTTTCGTCTTGCACCTGTTCACTACCCTGGCTGTAGCCGGCGTGCTGTTGCTGCGGTGGAGATCCGGGCCGGGGGGGTACCGCAGCCCGTTCTACCCCTGGGCGCAACTGCTCTTCCTGGGCGTCAGCGTATGGATGCTGGCTGTGCTGATTTATGACCGCCCTACCGAGAGCCTTATGGGCCTGGCCAACCTGGGGGTAGGCGCTATTTCCTACTGGTGGAGCAAGCGTTTTGTAGCTACTGGCTGACATCTGGCACCAGTTCCTGTGCCGATGGCTGTTCCTGCAGAATTTGATTGAGAATTTTCAGGGTGATGAGGTAGGTGGGTTTCACTCCGTCTACTCCGAGGCTGCCGGAAGCCAGGGTGCCGCCGGAAATCAGGGGATTGTCCGAAGCATAGTAGGCGTACCGAAGTGTGATGTGCTCGGAGATACTTTTCCTGATCCTGGAAGCTGATTGTATCGCCTTTTGGTAGTGTGCCCCTTCCATCTCCAGCCCGATTGCCCTCCAGGATGATTTCAGGAAATAGCGCAGGATGTCCCGGTTTTGCAAAGAGGTACCCAGTACAGAAATCATAGGCCCGCTGAAAACCCGCAGCCCCTTGCCTTCGAAGTCTTCCGGCATCAGGGCGTTATCGAAGGGGTAATTGTCTGCAGTCCCCTCAAAGACGTGGGCATTCGGGACCATGATGTCCCCTTTTTTGCCTTCGAGTATGCCTGCCTTGCCCATGATAGAAATAGATTGTACGTTGAGGGCACGCCGGGGCGATTCTTCCTCTTCCAGGGGTTTGAGCAGCTCGTCCATGGTCTCGTAGGCTTGTTCGCCAAAGGCATAGTCCATCACCAGGATTAGCGGCTGCTCGTTTTGCAGGTAGCTCTCTTTCCAGGATAGTTCCGGGGAGACTTTCGAGAAGTCGATTTCATTGGTGTCGAAAATCTGTACAGAAATATTGGTGCCGGTGGTATCATCAATCTGATACATGCCGTGCTGTTTTGCGTACTGAAAGACCTTATTTCGGAGTGGAGCGCTGCTGTCCAGGCTGAGCTCGCGGGCCAGGTCTTCGATTTCCTCATCCCGCCCCAGCGCTGCGTTGGCGTAGAGGCAGTTCATGACGCTGTGCAGGTTGGCGCTGATGATGTGTATGGGACGCTGCAGCCAGCCCTGCTCAGCGATAAACTGCTTGATTTTTCCAGCCCAGATTTCCCCATAGTAATGGTGGCCGATTTTCTCGCGCAGGGCAGAAGAGAAGCTGATTTCCCGGTCAATACCTTCGGCAGCTTCTTCGGTGGCCAGCTTGCCCATCCAGTAGGCGATGTGGAAGATGCTGTTGACGTCTGAAGCACGGCTAAAGCGCTCACAGGCAGCCACGGTTTCGTCGTACGCCCTGCCCAGCAAAGTGCTCAGGTAAGTATAGGCGATGTCTTTATCGTATTCTTCGCCATTGGCTTCCTGTTCCACAATTTTTTCCAGCATGAGCCATTCCCGGCGCTTACGCCCTTTGTGGTCTTCGCTGTTGCGGCGAATCTTCTCTGCTTCCACGTAGAGGAAGGTGAGGTGGGTGAGAATATCATAAATGTCGCTGCGGCCGCGGGTCAGCTCAATATAGATCTGCTCGGTATCGATGCGGTAACCATTGCGCCGGCGCTTCGGGGCTACCACGGGCTCGAAGTTGCTGTCTTCAAAGCCTTCCCGGGAAATCAGCTTAATATAGCGGCACTCTTCGATACCGCGCGGCAGTCGCTGAAAGATGTAGAGGAGCCCGTCCAGTTCTACGCGTTCCGGATCGGTAATGGCACCATAAATTTCGGGGCGGAGCTGGGACAGGGCCTCGATCATGGCTTCTCCGGAGACGCCAAGTGGCTTGTAGTTGCCCCGGATGAAAAGATGGCGCATAGCGATGTAAAGCCGCTGTATAGCTGCCCTTGACTCTTGTGCTCTGGTACGTTGGGTTGGCTTCAATGGCATAAGTTTGGTCACTTTGGAGGGAAAAAACAGTGCGAGCCTGAAGATAGTTCTATGCCCTGTTACAGAGGGAATAAAAAAAGCCGGTTTTGCAACCGGCTTCAAAAATGTCTAAGTTTCCAGGTTTAAACAGTCTATTCTTAACGGAGCACAAAAAATGTGCGGTGGGGTAGGCTCCGCTTTTAAAGTTTTAGGTACCAGGCTTCTTCCTTTAAAGTACTCTCCGACCCGAAAGCCGGAGAGCATTACAACAAGAAGCGTGTAAAACTGCATTTGGTATTTGTAGTAGCCTAAATTCTTTTGAAACTTTCTCAAAAAGGAGCCGGTATGTACCGGCTCCCCTCTTTAATGAGAATCGGATAGTCTCGTGTCCTTCAGCACCCTAAGTACTGACGTTAATTCTAACTTTTTGGGATTAGACTTAGTATCGCAGGACTAATAGTGTTACTTAGTGCCTTTGATTATCCGCTGAACGCAGCTTCCTGCGTCCGTTTTAATCCGCAGCAGATAGGCGCTCAATGGCAGCCCTTCCAGGTTAATGTGTGCTTGTTTATCATCAGACTGAAATGAACGGATCGTCTTTCCGGACAGGTCCATCACTTCAACCGTTTTAATGGTTTTGGCATCTGCTGTAGTTAATTCTATGGTGATCCAACCACCCGTTGATGGGTTGGGATACACATTCAAGTCTTCTTCTCCGAGCAACAAGTCGCTCAGGCTGGTGATGGCGGACTTCATGATGAAGAAAGTCGTTCCGTCTCCTTGCACCGGGCCGGTAGTCAGGAAGTTGTTGTCGAGAGTCTGTGGCTCGACGATCAATATATCTTCCTGCTGTTCCAGTCCGAAAATGACCTCTTCCATGATGATGTTGAATTCTCCTACCATTCCGAAGTCAGTCGGGCCGTTGCCGGCTACTGCCTGGTAGAGTACAACATCTGCAATACCCAGCTCATCATTGGAATAGATAAACACTTCAGCCTGACTGCCATCGCTGCCAGCAAACCACGCGCCTTCACTCGTATAGTTGAAGTAAATAGCGCTTTGGTTCGGGTCGCTCGCGTCTTCCGCTATGATACCTCCGTTATACAGGAGGGTAAAAGCCATGCCGTGCAGAGAAGGGATATTGTCCGGGAAGAGACCATAACCTAACGTCATGATTTCTTCCTGTCCCTCGCTCGTTTCCGGATCCACGGCCTGCAGATCAAGGATTTGAGCATTGTTGATATCAGAAGCTCCAAACTGATCAGCGACTACTTCTCCGTGCGACAGCCAGTAGTTTAAGTTGACTACCGCGAGGTCAGCGTCATTAATGACTCCATCCCCGTTGCAATCGGCATAGGCATAATCTATGTCTGTGCCGGGAAAAGTCTGACCCCAGAGCTCGTCGTCCGAAAGAGGTATTGGTGCCCAATCACCGGATTGAATGTCACGAGGCGGGCCAGACAAACCACGTACGTACGACCAGTACAGCACATCGATTTTGTCTACAACTCCGTTATTCGTCACATCTCCGGGATACAGCTGTTGGGCCGCAAGGGGGGTAGTGCCCATAAAGGCAGGCGCAAAAAACGCCACGATCACTACTATGTCCCTTAATGCTTTCAATTTACGCTTCTTTTGTTTTACGCTTACAAATATAGACCGGTATACAGGTAGTAACAAAGACATTTGCAAAGTAGAATTTAGGATGATGATTGAAATGGGGTAGTGTTGTTCTTTGGTTTTTTAGTTATATATAGTTGATTATCAGGTTTTTGTGTTAAAACAAATAATAAAAATACACTATATGAAAAGGTCGGGTTTTTAAAAATATTCGAAAGTCAGTAGCTGGAACAGGATTTGCTTCCTATATTGCGATAAACCCTGCGATCAGTCCCAAAAATAACAAAAATTCGATGAAAGACAGTAAGCTGGCCAAGCTCCTGGAAACCTTTAACAGCCTGGAATGGAGGCGTTTCCGTGATTTTGTATACGCTCCTTACTACAATAAGAATACGGACGTAATGTCACTCTTCGACGTATTGTATGAAATCAAATGTTTTGAAGGCTGTGACAAGGAAGCGATTTTTAAAAAAGCTTTTCAGGATGTCCCCTACGACCGGCAGCGGATGGGCAGCCTGATGAACAGCCTGCTGAAGCTGGCAGAACAGTTTTTGGCCGTGGAGGAGTTTCACAGGGAGCCCTTTCGGGCACAACGCCTTTCGCTCAATGAACTTTCACGCCGAAAGCTGGAGCGGCATTATCAGTTTCTGCTAAAGAAAACGAAGGCAGAGCAGCGCAAAAAGCTGCTGGACCTGGATAAGCTGAAGCAGAAGACAGAGCTCTCCGAGATAGAGATGGTACATTTTTCCAATAAAAAAGTCCGGCGGTTTGACGAGAGCTATTTACAGGTTTACAGTAGTATGAACGAGGAGTACTACACCCGCCTGCTTAAGTTGGTATGTGGAATGCTCAGTATGCAGCTCATTGTGACCGGCAACATGCAGCTGACTGATTTGACGAAACAAATCATCGAGTCCCTGTCTGCTAATCCGCCGGCTTCTCCGCTCATCCGTATCTATTTAAGTATCTACAAGATGCTGAGCCGGGGCGATGATGATGAAGAGAGCTATCAGCACTTTCTGGGCCTGGAGCGCTTTATTGAAGAGGGGCGCGACCGGATTGACCCGGAGGAAATGCGGGTGATTTACATTTCTGCCATCAACTTTTGTGCGCGCCGTATGCGGCAGGGCGAGCGCGAAAAGTATGCAAAACGGGTGATTAAGCTCTACCGGGAAGGCATTGAGAACAAATTCCTGTTTGAGGAGGACCACCTCCCGCACTGGACTTATACAAACGTGGTCAAGCTCATGCTGATGGAGCGGGAGTATGCAGAAGCCGAGGTCTTCATTCGCCGGCACAAGGAAGACCTGTCAGAGGATACAAAGGCAGATGCCTATATTTTCAATAAGGCGCAGCTGTATTTTGACCAGAATGAATTTGATAAGGTGCTGGATATGCTGGCACAGGTCAACTACTCGGAGAATTACTACAACGCCGGCTCCCGCATGTTGCGCATTAAAACCTACTTTGAGACCGACCTGCTGGAGCCCATGCTTTCCGATCTCGCTGCTTTCACCAAGTACCTTAAGCGTAATAAAACCATGTCAGATGCTTATAAGCAGACGATGCTCAATTTTTGCCGCATGCTCTACCAGGTTACCCGGGTGAGGAAGGAGGAGAAAAAAGCAGCCGTCCGCGAAAAAATCAGCAGCCTGCAGCCGCTTGCGGAGCGCAACTGGTTGCAGAACGCGCTCCAAAAGTGGAAAGCTATAGATTGACGTAGGCGTACTGCACTTTTTCCAGTTTGAGCTTGAGTTGCTGCAGGGCAGCGCGGACCTCTTCAAGGTTGGCTTTTACCACTTCGCTTTGTTCTGCCGGTACGAAGAGGTTCTCTTCCAGGTGGTTCAGCTCAGAAGGGGCATGCTGTTTTATTTTTTGTTCCTGCTGTTCGATGTAGTCCACGAGCCGCTTATGGCGCTCGTCCCAGTGTTCCTGCACTACGGGGTGTGGCTTTTTACTGATGATCTCCGTACGCTCGCCTTTGCGGGTACGCAGTGGGTAGGAGTACCGCTCAGAATTGTAAAATACATCAATGGTAAACTGCTGCGGGCTCTTCTGTGCTTTCAGGCGGTTCACCAGATTGTAATCCTTGTCATAGAAGTTAGTAACCTGCGGCTCTTCAATCTTCAGTTGCTGAAACTGCTTGATACCGACCAGCACCCCTTCAAATTTATTGTCTTCCTTCTGCAGCTCATAGTATTCATCCTGTATGGGCAGTAACTGCTCTTCAGTGACGGTATGGCGCACCCGGATTTCCTGGTCAACATCTTCCTCAAAGTCCCGCACTTCCCGCTTAATCATCTGCAGATTGACCGCCATCGTATAGCCATGCCGGCGGATAGCTTCGGTGACGATCTCCCGGATTTTATCCAGCTGACTGGGCTTGCTCCACAGGCAGTGCACCATGAGGAAGCAGTCCATCAGGTCCACCTTAGAGCGTCCGTTCAGAAAGGCAGAAGTCCGCAGCAGGCGTATGATCTTCTTCCAGCGGCGGTCGTGTACATCGATTAACTTATCGGTGTTATTGGGGCGGGCGTTGTGCTCCTCTATTTTGATCTTGACCACCTGTACCGTATTCAGTACCTCGGCCGGGACTTCCACATCGTCAATCTGCGCGTTCCACTGATCCAGCTCAGCTTCCGTCATTTTCACCTCTTCCGGCAGGTCGTCAGCGTAGACATTACGGGTATCGGTGATCATATTCAGGAAATTCTTGAACTGCCGGATATTGCCGACTTCCAGCCGGATCAGGAAACGGTCCCAGATCGGGTCGAGGCTGCTGTTTTTGGGTGGCAGCTCGTTGGAGGCTGTGATGATGCCGCGGATGTTGACCTTCATTTCCTCGCCCCCGTTGCGGTATATTTTTTCGTTGAGAATAGTGAGCAGGGCATTTTGGATGGCCGGGCCAGCTTTCCAGATTTCGTCGAGGAAGACGATATTAGCCCCCGGCAGATAATTGTCCGTCAGCCGTTCGTAGCGGTCTTCTTCTTTCAGTTTTTTGATAGATACCGGGCCGAAGATTTCATCCGGCGTACTGAATTTGCTCATCAGGTATTCAAAGCTCGTCCCGTCGCGGAATGCGTGCTTAAGGCGGCGAGCAATCAGGCTTTTGCCCACGCCGGGAGGGCCCAGGAGGAAAATGCTTTCGCCGGCTACCGCACTGAGCAGCGCCAGTTTGATGGGCTGTTCCCGTTCGTAGAGCCCGGCGCACAGCCCGGTAAGGAGTTGGTCGGCTTTAGAGCGTACAGATTGATCTATAGTTGTTGGCATATATTCTATTTATTGGCGTAGGCCATCCTCTTCGATATAGCTTTTCCGGATGTGCTCCTCCACGGTTGCTTCGCGGATATTCAGCACTACGCCGGAAAAGTGCAGGGTTTTCCCGGCCATCTCATGGTTGAAGTCTACCTTAACGGAATCCTCTGTCCAGGAAAGTATCTTACCGTTGTGGTGCTCGCCCAGGTCGTCGGTTAGTGTCACGAAATTGCCCTCCGTAAGGAAGTTGTCGCCCAACTCCCGGAAAGCAGAGCGTGGCACGTCTATTATATTGCCTTCCTGTACGGGGCCATAGGCCTGTTCGGGGGGGAGTGTAAATGCAAAGGACTGCCCTTCCTCCAGGCCCTGCAATTCGGCTTCGAAGGCCGGCAGCAATTTGCCGGTGCCAAAGTAAAACTTGAAGGGCCAGTTGTGGTCCATGCGCTCCAGCAGCGGGCCGGAGCTGTCGTTTTCGCGAAGCTCGTACGCGATGGTAATAATATTCTGTTCTTCTACGATCATGCCGGTAGCTGTTAGTTTTGACGGCAGGCATTAAACTCTGCAGGCCGCGAAATGTTTTGGCGCACTCCTGTATGTGAGGGCTTGCCCCTTTGGCCGGTGAGGCCGTAAATGATTAGCTGGCCAGGCGTGAGGCAGATTTAACTGCCGGTTCAGGCAGCTCTGCTGTCAGGTATACTAATTCATGGAGTATTGCTCCAAAAAATGCCGGAGCCGTTCGTACTTCTCCAATGTCTGAGCGGGCGCATAGAGCTCCTCTTCCAGAAACTGCCGGTAGTGCGCGGTCAGCTGCAGGAAGTCAGGGCGCTGCAGTAATTTAGCGGTGACAATAGCCCGAAAACAGCGGTTGATTTGGTTGTGCAGCAGCGGGACGGTGGCTTGCGGGTTATCGTTGATCAGCTCATCAAGGGATTGCAGCCTGCTGTACTGTTGCAGGAATGGCAGGCCCTTCTCCGCAAGTTGCTCCCTGAAGTGTTGCACGGCTTCCCCGATGCTTGCCTCGTCGGTAACCGTAAGCCGCTCGAAGCGTTTGCCAAACAGCCGTGCCATGGGAGTGACCAGAGACATGCTGTCGGGCTGAAAACCGGGAAGCCCGTTCGTAAACGGGAAAGCCAGGTTCTCCACATGGTCGATGCGCAAGCCAAGGTGAGCCTCTATCAAGCTGTCCGTCTCGTATTCGCTTAGTGACAGGATCAGGCAGCTAAAGCCCTCTTCGTGGCTGCGGCGGAACTGATGAAGGCGCGGAAGCCAGTCAAAACCTGCCGATTTCAGTGCAGGAGCCAACGCAAGCGCAATTTGGCTCTCCTGAGCAGAGATATTTGGGTGCTGCATAATCCAATTAGTTTAAGTGAGGTCTTACCGGTGGGCTTGTCGCACAGGTGAAACGTATATTTTTTGCAAAGGTTGCTGTAGCGTTTTAAATTTATTTCAGCGCCTCCCCGTCCAGGGAGTTTAAAAAAACTTTAACCCTCCGAGCCTTGTTAGCCGATCAATAATCCATGACCTTTATCGTTAAGAGGTAGCATCTCTTAGGCAACAAAACATAAAAAATACTCCATGAAGCAGCTTATTTTAAGCGTCTGTCTATTGTTATCCACTGGCATGGCTGCCCTGGCGCAGACCAATACCATGAACTCAGCGGAAGATTCTGACCCGAAGGCGAAAGCTATACTCGATCAGATTCGCTCCCGCTTTGAAGGCTACCAGTCCCTGGGTGCAGATTTTACGCTGGACATCACCTTTCCGGAACAGCCCACGGAGACACAGCGCGGCAGCCTGGGGCAAGAGGGCGATAAATTCCGCATGCAGATGGAGAGCCAGACGGTAATCTCCGATGGAGAAACCCTCTGGATGATTTTCGACCACAACCAGGAAGTACAAATCAACGATATGCCCGAAGAGGCGGAGATGGGCGGTACTATTTTGTCTCCCGAGTCTTTCCTGAATTTCTACGATCAGGGTGATTTCGCCTATTTCCTTACCAATGAGTTTGCGCAAGGTGGCCGCACCGTGCAGCAGATAGAGTTTAAGCCGCTTGACCGCGATGTGGAGTATTCCAAACTTCGCATGAACGTCGATAAAGCGACCAAAGACATTATCAGCGTCGAAGCCTTTGCCAAGGACGGCTCCCGCTACAAGTTGTCTATCACCAAAATGCGGGCCAACCAGAAATTTGCGGACAATTATTTCCGCTTCAACAAGGCAGACTATCCGGGCTATTACGTAGAAGATCTGCGGTATTAGAAAGGTAAGCCGGGTGGCCTTGCCATCAAGATATTTTTCGCATAGTTATCGGGGGTGCGGCAGTAGCTGTACTCCCTTTTTTTTGTGGTGTTGGAACTATTTTTGGCCGGGACAGGGTATAATTGGGAACACAACAGCCCTATGCTAAATTCTACGATTCAACTGTACAAAAAGTCCTTCTCCGGCTTGTCGCCGGAAGTTTGGTCGCTCTCCGGGGTGATGCTGATCAACCGGGCGGGCGCTATGGTGTTGCCTTTCCTATCTGTTTACCTGACGCAGCAGCTTGGATTTACGCTGGCACAGACCGGCTGGATTATGAGCTGCTTTGGGGCCGGATCGGTCTTAGGGTCCTACGCAGGCGGGAAGCTCACCGACCGCATTGGCTTTTATGATACACAATTCTGGTCTCTGCTGCTCAGCGGTTTCGCCTTCATTGCGATACAGTGGGTGGAAACATTTTACGCGGTAGCTATTCTGGTCTTTGTGGCAAGCGCTATCGCGGATACTTTCCGGCCGGCCGGCTTCGCAGCGATTGCAGCTTACAGCAAGGAAGGCAACCGTACCCGGGCGATTGCGCTGCTGCGTATGGCGATTAACCTGGGTTGGGCGGTAGGCCCGGCAGCAGGAGGGCTGCTCGCCGCTAACCTGGGCTACCACTGGCTGTTTTGGGTTGATGGGCTGACCTGCATCGCCGCTGCTTTGTTCTTCCGCCGGGTCCTGCCGAGGCGGAGGCGGCCGGTTGAGGATACAGCGGTAGCTGCAGCAGGCGCAGAGGCTGCCGCTTACCGCAACCGAGCTTACTTGCTTTTCCTGCTGTTCGCCGGGCTGAACGCTATAGCCTTCATGCAGCTTTTTTCCACCCTGCCTGTTTTCTTCAAGGAGGAAGTTTCCCTGCACGAAGGCCAGATCGGGCAGCTGATGGCCATGAATGGGCTCATCATCGCGCTGCTGGAGATGCCCCTGATTTACCTGCTGGAGCGCCGTTTCCGCATTCTACGCCTTATAAGTGCCGGTACCTTGCTGATGGGCGCAGGCTATTTGGCTTTCCTGCTGATTGGCCCGCAGCTGGGAGCAGCGCTGCTGTGCATGCTGCTGCTTACGTTTGGAGAGATTTTCAGTATGCCTTTTATTAGCACTATGGCCCTGCAATTCACCAATGACCGCAACCGGGGGCAGTACATGGCACTCTTTACCGTCATGTACTCGGTTTCGCATATCGTTGCGCCCAATCTGGGGATGCAGCTGGCTGGCAGAGGAGGCTTCCCGCTGCTGTGGGTGGTGCTCATCGGGCTGACTGTGGCTGCGGCTGCCGGATTTATCCTGATCGGGGAAAAGCAGCAAAGGGCTGAACATCAACCAGCTCCTTCCCGTTAGGACATCGAAATCGCATTAGTAACTAAATCAATACTACCAATGACTAACGACACCAAAAATTGGCCCGACCTCGCAATTGGACTATTCGAACGCCTTACCGGCCGTAACGCAGTAATTACTTATAACTTCGATGATTTTGAACTGCACGTACCCAGCAGCACCGCTGAAAATGCAGAACACGCACAGTGGAAGATGAACGGTACGCTGCGCATTACAACCACCGAGAATAGCTAATCGTCCGCGACAGGAAGGGGGATAGAACTGTATCCCCCCTTTTTCTCATCAAGTAGCATTACCGTAAGCGATGGTAGTGCTATTTATTTATACACCTACCTCTATGCAGATCAAGAAAAACTTCCATCAGCTGCTCCTTGACGGCGAAATGGAGCTGAAATGCCCGCACGGGCGTATCGACTTCAGTGCTTCCAGCCAGGACCGCCGGGTCCTCGTCAATATTTCCAATAATAAAACCTTCCGTTATTTGCTGGGTACGCTGCCCGACAGTGGTATTTCCAGCCTGCGCGGCCAACTGGAGTACATCGCCGAACTCCCGCAGGCAGTGCGGGTGCAGGTGGGGGACAAAACCATACTGGAAAAGGAAGAAGGCGCTAAGCCGGATGTAAAGTTTGCTTACAGCGCGCTGCAGTGGATTCGCCAGAAGCTGGGTGGCTAAAGAACAAGTGCCCGGAAGTTGCTTTTTAAGCGGGCGAGTACCGATATTTGCGGGCTATGATCGGCACCGACCTACACACCGCCGCCAACTATCTCCGCCAGGGAGAAGTCGTGGCTATTCCTACCGAGACCGTATACGGCCTGGCAGGCAATGCGCTTGACCCCGTTGCTGTGTCCAAAATTTTTGAAGTCAAAAACCGCCCCCGTTTCGACCCGCTCATCGTGCACTGCGCCGGTGCAGCGCAGTTCGCCCGCTATGCCCGGGAGCTGCCGGATGCCGTTCAGTTGCTTTCGCAAAAATATATCCCGGGCCCGCTCACCTTTCTGCTGCCTAAATCAGCCCTCGTGCCCGATATTGTCACGGCGGGCTCCCAACGCGTAGCCTTGCGCGTCCCCAACCACCCGCTTGCCCGGAAACTGCTGCACGCTCTTCCTTTCCCATTGGCTGCCCCCAGCGCCAACCCATTCGGATATATCAGCCCCACTACGGCTCAGCACGTTGATGATCAGCTGGGAGGCCGGCTGCCCTACATCCTGGACGGGGGCCCCTGTTCAATTGGAGTGGAAAGCACCATTTTGGGCTTTGAGGACGGGATGCCGGTGGTGTATCGCAAAGGAGGCCTGGCTATAGAAGAGATCGAAGCGGTCATCGGAAAAGTAGAAGTACGGGCGCATTCTTCTTCCAACCCTAATGCGCCGGGCATGCTGAAGAGCCACTATGCTCCCCGTGCCCGGCTTATACTGGGCAAGCTAGAGGAACTGCTCCGGGCCTATGAAGGCGAACAAGTCGGCATCATCAGTTTTCAGCGCTCCTACGATCAGCTGGCGGCAGACCGGCAGTTAGTGCTGTCTCCCACGGGCGATTTTGCGGAAGCTGCCCGCCGCCTGTTCGCCGGCATGCGGCAACTCGATCAGCTCGGGCTGAGCCTTATACTCGCAGAGCTGCTGCCGGAAGAAGGGCTGGGCCGCGCGATCAATGACCGTTTGCGCAGAGCAGCAGCCTGACCGGAAGCTTCGACCTATCATTTCCGTTCTCCTGCCATAGACTCGACCTTTTGTCCGGCTCTAAGCGGGTTGCATCCGCTCCTCGCACCACTCTGTTGCCTCTTCTTTGCCCGGCAGAATAGCGTAAGGTACGGGCTGTTTCTGCAAGCTGAAGATACCCCTGAGGATAGTACGGACCATAGCGCTGGGGATGACGTAAGCGGTGCCCTGGCAGTACTCCTTCATCAGTTGTTCATTTTTTTTCAGCCAATCGGCCTGCATTTTCTGATATTTGAAACCTGGAAGGCTGGCATCCGTAGCATCAAATAGGTAAGTAAATGGCTGGCGGCGCTGGTAGGCGCCGTGCAGTTGATCCAGGTAAGCCTGGAAATTTTCATCAGTAGCTGTAGCACCGGTAAAGCGCACGAAGACAACCGGAAACCGGCTGTCGTCGAAAGTAGCGTATGCAGGCATGGGCGATTACTCGTTTTGTTGATGGGGGTTAAATCAAAATTTACCCCTAAGGGTTGTAAGTTTGGATCGTTTTTTGCCCCGGAGCGCAGCAATGCTTAACTTACAGCAATTATTGTATTCGTAACCAACTATAAATGTGCACGCCCCCAACAGAAACAGACGCCTATGCTTCAACTTTATTCGGCCGCCAACGGAGTGGTCAACTCGAAAAAAGCGATTCAGCAATGCATTATGGCAGCGCTCGGAGAAGCACCCGCCAACACGCTGTCGAGCCAGTTGCTCATCGTCATCCACAGCACAATTGGCCATGACTTTGAGGCCCTGATCAAAGGAGCGGAAGAGCTTTGCCCGAAGGCCGATATCGTCGGCTGTACTTGTGCCGGCGTGATCGGCAAGCAAGGGGCGGATGAAAGTATGCGCGCCCTTGGTATCATGGCCGTAGTGCCCGATCAGGAAGGCGAGTACCTGGTGGCCTCCTGCCGGAACATCCGTGGCCACAACTCCTTTGAGGAAGCCCGGAAAATGGCACAAAGCTTAAAGGAACAGCAGCCGGGCATCAATATGATTCAGTTTCTCGCCTCAGGCATTGATATTGCAGCCGACCGGGCTATTGAAGGGATCGAGGAGGTTTTCGGGGCAGATATGCCTGTTTTCGGGGGCACCTCTTCCGACAATATGCGGGCAGTCAGCTCCTATCAGTTTGCCGAAGGAGAGGTGCTGGAGCGCGGCGCTATCATGATTGGCTACGCGGACAGCAGCCTGAGTGTAGAGATGGGGGTCCACCACGGCAGCGTGCCGATCGGGCAACCTTTTACCGTCACCCGTTCGGAAGCCAACCGGGTGGTGGAGCTGGAAGGCAAGCCGGCCTGGCCTTATCTGATGCAAAAACTGGATCTGGCGGAGGACAGCCACCCCGGGCCCTGTATCCCAGTAGCCGGGCTGGGCGAGTTGCTGCCGGAAGAATTCCGGGAGCCTTACGACAATGAACACATCCTCCGGGTAATTGTGAAAGTAGATGAAGACGGAAGCTTTTATATGCCGGTCGACTGCCCGGAGCAGACCCGTTTGTGGATTACGCAGCGCGATGAAGACCTCATTTTTGGCGGGCTGGACCGCATGATGAAGCGGCTGACTCAACAGGTCGGTGACCGGAAAGTGGTGGCTGTTTTCCATACGGACTGCGCGGCTCGTGGCCGGGCGATGTTTGATGAGATTCTGAAAGACGAAATTATCGAGAAAATGCAATCCCCCCTCAATAAGGGCGGAGAACTGCCCTGGCTGGGGATGTATGGTTTTGGAGAATTTACCCGGCTGAACAGGAAAAACTTGTTCCACAACTATACCACGTCAATCTACGCCCTGGTGCGTGGCTGACCTGTGCGTTTAAGTGGCTGATATGAAGCAGGAGGAAGGCGGCGGGTCTTCGGACCAGCTGGGTTATGAAGAGTTGAGCAAATTGTGTGCCTCACTGCAGGACCGGGTTACACGCAGCATTCGTGTG
>CAJXXJ010000006.1 GCA_913062745.1 uncultured Phaeodactylibacter sp. | reverse complement strand
TGCAGTAGCGGTAGAAGTCATTGAACACTTCGACCCGCCCCGGCTCACTGCCTTTGAACGTGCCGTCTTTGAGTATGCCAGGCCGCAGGTAGTGCTCATCACCACGCCCAACCGGGAATACAACGCCCTCTTTGAGCATATGCCGGAAGGGCAGCTGCGGCACCCTGATCACCGCTTCGAGTGGACCCGGGAGGAATTCAAAGCCTGGGCCCGGCGCATGTCTGATGCCTATGGCTATGCCTGTGAGCTGCAAGGCATCGGCCCGGAGCATGATACGCTCGGTGCCCCCTCGCAGCTGGCAATATTTAAAAAAGCTTAAACGCCTGAAACTATGACTATCGAAATACCCGAGCTGTGCCTCGTACTCCTCATGGGCAGCAGCAGCGCCGGGAAATCCACTTTTGCCCGGCGGCATTTTCTGCCAACGGAAGTCGTCAGCTCAGACGCCTGCCGGGCTATGGTGGCAGATGACGAAACTGCAAAAAATGCAAATTCCGACGCCTTTGACCTGGTGTACTTTATAGTAGAAAAACGCCTGAAGCGCGGCTTGCTGACGGTGGTAGACGCGACTAATCTGCAGCCGGAAGGCCGTAGCAAGCTCGTGGCTATTGCCCGGCGTTACCACGTCTTTGCAGTAGCCATCGCCCTCAAGGTACCGGAAGCCGTCCTGCTCGAGCGCAATGCTGCCGGCCGCCAATTGCCCGCCCACATCATCCGCAACCACTACCGGGAACTAAAGCGGAGCATGCGCAAGCTGAAAAAGGAGGGCTTCCGCAAATGGTATGAACTGAAAGAAAGCAGCGCAATCGATACTGCCCAGGTCGTGCGTCGCCCGGTCTGGAATAATAAGAAACACCTCCACGGCCCCTTCGATCTCATCGGGGATGTGCACGGCTGCTACGCAGAGCTACGGGAGCTGCTGACGAGGCTGGGCTACCGGATCACCCGGCATCGTGACCGCAATCAGGGCCATTATGGGTATACGGTCAAGGCACCGGAAGGCAGGACGGCTGTCTTCGTCGGCGACCTGGTAGACCGGGGCCCGGCTTCTAACGAGGTACTGCGCCTCGTCATGGCTATGTACGAAAGCGGAGTGGCCCTCTGCGTAGCCGGCAACCACGATGACAAACTTTTGCGTAAGCTGGACGGCCGGCAGGTACAGCTGAAGCACGGCCTGGCGGAAACGATGGATCAATTGGCCTCCGAGCCAACTGCCTTTGTTGCTGCTGCCCGGACATTTTTGCGGGGGCTGATCAGCCACTACGTACTGGATGGCGGGAAGCTGGTCGTGGCGCATGCCGGCCTTCGGGAGGAAATGCACGGCCGCACCTCCAAAGCAGTCCGTGCCTTCTGCCTATACGGTGAAACCACCGGAGAAACCGATGAATTTGGGTTGCCGGTACGCTACGAATGGGCGCGGGAATACCGTGGTGAAGCGGTGGTCATATTCGGCCATACGCCGGTACCGCGGGCAACATGGCTCAATAATACCATCAATATTGATACCGGCTGTGTTTTTGGGCACGAACTGACCGCACTGCGCTATCCGGAACGGGAGTTGTGCAGTGTACCCGCACGCAAGCAGTACGCGAAGCCGGCCCGGCCTATGCACGAGCTGTCCGAAGCAGAGGAAGCGCCCCTGCCCAGCCTGCAGGACTTTACCGGCCGCCGCAGCCTGCACACCCGGCTGCGCAACCGCATCACCATACGGGAAGAGAACGGCCTGGCCGCACTGGAAACTATGAGCCGCTTTGCCGTCAACCCCCGCTGGCTGGTGTATCTGCCGCCCACTATGTCGCCTTCGGAAACGAGCCACCAAGAAGGCTTTCTGGAACACCCTGAAGAGGCGCTGGATTACTACCGGAAAAACGGCGTTCGGCGGGTAATCTGCCAGGAAAAGCATATGGGGTCTAGGGCGATCGTGGTTATCGGAAAAGATGAAAGGGTTATTGCGCGCAGCTTCGGGATTAAGGGAGAAGGCTCAGGCTGTATCTACACCCGCACCGGACGGGCATTTTTCAGGGATAAGGCAACGGAACAGGCCCTGCTCGAGCGGCTGAATGCTGCATTGGAAAAGGCTGGCCTTTGGCAGGAGCTGAATACAGACTGGCTGGTTTTGGACTGCGAGCTGATGCCCTGGTCTGCCAAGGCACAGCAGCTGCTGAAAGAGCAATATGCCGCAGTGGGAGCGGCCGGCAAGCTGGCGCTGGGCAGCCTTAGGCCGTTGCTCCGTCAGGCGGTTGAGCGCGGGCTGCCCGTGCAAGGCCTGGAAACAGCCGTGGCGGAGAAAGCAGTACAGCTTGAAAAATTTCGCACAGCGTACCGCTCTTACTGCTGGACGGTGGATACGCTGGAGGACTACCGACTGGCACCTTTCCACATCATGGCAGGAGCAGATAAGGTTTACACCGATCAGCCCCACAGCTGGCATATGGAAGCCCTCTCCCGCCTTGCCGCTGCGGATCCGCTGTTGCACCCTACTGCTTACCGGGTCATCGACCTGGAGGAAGCAGCGGAGCGCCACGCCGTCACCACCTGGTGGCTGGACCTGACAGAAAAGGGAGGAGAAGGCATGGTGATCAAGCCGCTGGATTTTCTTGCTTACGGCAAAAAGGGGCTGCTGCAGCCGGCGGTAAAGTGCCGGGGACAGGAGTATCTGCGCATCATTTACGGCCCGGAATACACTGACCCGGAAAAGCTGGAGGAACTGCGGAGGCGCGGGCTCAATCACAAACGGTCGATGGCGCTGCGGGAGCTGGCCCTGGGCATCGAAGGGCTGGAACGCTTTGTCCGGCACGAACCGTTCAGCCGGGTACACGAGTGTGCGCTGGGCGTGCTTGCGTTGGAAAGCGAGCCGGTAGACCCGAGGCTGTGAAACCTATATTTCTTTGAGCCGAATGATCTTCACCGGGCAGTTGGCGGCTGCCCGGGCATTCGCCTCCTGCTCCGGCCAGAGGACTTCCTTGAGGTAATACTGCCCCCGCTGCCGGCTCTTGCGCAGGTAGCTTTTGCCGTCTGTTTTAGACATGACCCAGTGCTCAGGCGCAGCTTCCACGCAGGCGTTGCAGCCAATGCACTTATGCCGCAGGAAGCTAATTTGTATTTGGCTCAACTTTGTACAGTTTATCAGATGGGCGAATCTTTTTGCCGACAGGCATAGAGAAATGGGCACCCCGGCGGGTGATGGCTTCCACCGGCTGTTCCTGCAGATGCAGGGAGGTGACTTTGGTGCGCAGGTAGCCGGTAGTGGGCCCGGTAATGATGACTTCGTCCCCGAGGCGCAAGTCGCCCGACTGCAACTTGAACTCGCCTATACCGATGCCGCTAAAGTATTTTATGCCGGTGCCCAGGAATACTTTACGCTCTTTGGCCACGGAGCCCGGCTCATCCGTCCATTCGCCCATTTTCTGCCCCAGGTAGTAGCCGCCCCAGAAACCCCGGTTGTAGACTTGCTCCAGGCGCTCCATCCATTCGTTTACTTTCTTGCTGCTGAAGGTGCCGGCCTCTATGGCATCAAGCGCTTCGCGGTAGCAGCGGGTAACTTCGTAAACGTATTCCGGGCCTTTGCTGCGGCCTTCAATTTTGAAAACGCCCACGCCTGCCTCAGCAAGTTTGTCGAGGAACCCGATGGTATTCAGGTCTTTGGGCGACATGATGTACTCATTGTCGATCAGCAGCTCATGCCCTTCTTCGTCCTTTACGGTATATGTACGGCGGCAATTCTGCTTGCACGCCCCCCGGTTGGCGGAGGAGTTGTGGGTGTGCAGGCTCAGGTAACATTTGCCGGAAACGGCCATACAGAGCGCGCCGTGCACAAAGGCCTCAATGCGGACCGGATTGCCGGACGGGCCGCAAATCTTCTGCTGCTCAATGGCCCGGCAGATGGCCGCTACCTGAGAAAGGGTAAGTTCGCGCGACAGCACCATCACTTCCGCAAACTGCGCATAGAACTTCACCGCTTCCACATTGGTGATATTGGCCTGCGTGGACAGGTGTACATCCACCCCCAGCTCCCGGGCATACTGCATCACCCCCGGCTCCATGGCGATGACTGCGTCAATCTGATGCTCAGCGGCGGCTTCCACAATACGGCGCATCATCGGCAGGTCGTGGTCGTACAGCACCGTGTTCAGCGTGATGTAGGAGCGCACGCCCGCAGCGCGGCACTGCCGGCTCACCTCCGGCAGGTCAGCCAGTGTGAAGTTATTAGCGGAACGGGCGCGCATATTCAGCTGTTCCACTCCGAAGTAGACGGCATCTGCACCCGCATCAATAGCAGCGCGCAGGCTGTCAAATGCACCGGCGGGCGCAAGAAGTTCTGTCATAGACATAGATATACCATTTTGCGGCGCAAAGGTCTGGTATTGCACAGAAGGCAGGGATGACGATTGTCAGTGCTGCCGGGCTAAAGGAATAATGCTGCCAGAAAGCTGATGACTGTGGCGGCAAAGCCCACCATAAATACATTGTAGGAAATAGCGAGGTAGCGGTACTTTTTATCCAGCACCTTGCCGAGGTGGTAGAGGTCACGTACCATATTGCCGTACAGCAGGGAGCTATCCTGGAGGACCTCCTCCATCGCGTCTTCAAACTGATCGATGGGCAGGGATACGAAGTTGCCGAAGAAGATGAGGTTGTCTTTGATCTCGTCGGCAGGGCTGCCCTCGCGGTTGAGGCGGGTGACTTTGGGCCGTGCAGAAAGCACTGCAAAAATCAGGGAAGTAAGCCCGGTAACGATGAAGATGATAACCGGCAGGAGGATCTGCGGGGAGTTTTCGCCGATATTGCGGTAAGACAGAAAGGTGATCAGCACGGATACCAGGATGGCGTTGACGCTGATCATGATATTGGCTTTGTTATCCGCAATAGCGCTCAGGTTGATGTGGTTGCGGTAGTTGGTGCGGAAGTAAGTTTGTGCGCCGCGCACCGGCTCTTTTTTTTCCAGATGAGCATAGCGACCGGCCTGCGCTTCTTCCTTTTCCAGCCGTTTGTCGGCCTCCTGCCGCTGCTGATGTATAGCCTGCGCCAGCTGTGGCTGCCAGACGGCCTGCCCGTGGTGGGTGTACAGCCTGGCGGCCATCAATTGCTGCAGCAGATAGCGCGCCCATTCTGCTTTGGTGAACTCCCGTTGCTGCATCAGCTCTTGCTCGAGCCGCATCAGGGCCAGCTTCTCCTCTGAGTTATGCAGGTAAAGCGTGGCTACCCGGGCATCGTTGAGCAGGCGCTCGGGCTCATTAGCCGGGATTTCACTGCGCAGGATTCGCTGTATGGCGGTAAGCACTCTCCGCTGTTCGGCTTCGGGCAAGTTTTGCTGCTGCAAAAACTGCTGGGCCGCTTTGACGCTGTAGGGTGCCGGCTGATCGTAGTCGAAGGGGTACCCCGTCGTCAGGAAGCAGGCAGCCAGGGCCGCATCCCGTCGGTCGCGCTCAGCGGAACGGTTGGCATCTGCTACTGCCAGCACTTGTTCCAGCAGAGCAGCAGAAAAGGCATAGTTGCGCAGCAACAGGCGGCTGTCCTGTTTTTGGCCATGCAGCCGTAGCGCAAACTGCTGCGCGCGCTGCAGCAAACCAGCCTCCGGCTGACTCGCCGGCCCCTTATGTCCGCTCTGCTCTGTCATGTGGGAAAGATAAGGAAATTGTACCATATCGCAAGCTATTTGCGTTTTGGCTGACAGAACGGCAGATTTGAGCGCACGGGCTACTGCAGACCGCTGTTTTGCCTATCTTTGTCCCCACACCCGTGCCACAGCAACTCCGCTATGCGGTTGATTCACACCTGTCGAAGGCAACAAACACCCTTAGTATTCAGTTATCTACAGCCTGTACGCCATAAAGCAAAAGACATGCAAAGACACAAACTGTTATGCCTGGCACTAACCGTGCTGAGCCTGGCTTCGTGCCAAAAATTTGAAGACCTTGAAGGCCTGCAGGGAGCAGAATACGATGCTTCCTACGCGCTGCCGCTTATCAATACCCGCCTTACTATTCAGGACATCCTGCAGGAGGGCAGCGAGCTCTCCGCCCTGCGCATCGATGAGGACGGTGTTATCCATTTTGAGTATCAGGGCGATGTCATCACACAGAACAGTGATACGCTTTTCACCCGTATCAATGAATCGATCAGCGGGCAGCTGATTCCTCTGTTTGATCAGCGCATCGCTTTGCCGCTGGAGACTGCGGAGGGGACAGACTTCGACCGCCTCGTCATCAAAGAGGGCCGCCTTACCTGGGGGTTCCAAAACCCTCATCCGGAGCCCGTCGATGTGACGCTGCGTATGCCGGATGTGTACTCCCCCAACGGCGATGCATTAGAGCTGACGGCCTCTGCACCGGGCTATAGCGGCTCCGGAGACCTCCCCGTGTATACCAATGTGCTCAATCCGTTCAACATCGCTGGCTACGAGGTGCTGCCTCCTCCCGGCGTAGACTCTATCTATGTGGAGTACGAGCTGATCCGCGAGGGGGTAGGCCCGGATACCATTGCTTCCGGTGCTTTTTCTCTCGCCAATCTGACGTTTTCCTACATGGAAGGCTTCTTTGGCCGGGAAGTGCAAAAAGGCGGGCAGGATACCATCATTATCGACTTTTTTGACAATTGGGTGAAGGGCGATATTTACTTTGCTGACCCTACCGTCACCTTCCGGATTGAAAATGCGTTTGGCATCCCCACCCGCTCCCGGGTCAACCTCTTTAACGTGTTTACCGTAAGGGGCAATACCCTGCCGCTCGAAGGGGAACTGGTGGAAAACGGTATCGATTTCTCCTACCCCTCACTGGATCAGGTCGGTGAAGTGATTACGGAAGGCTATGTGTTTGACCGCACTAATTCCAACATAGACGAAATCCTGGGTGCGGGGCCGCTGGCCATTGAGTACGATGTGGACGCGATTACCCACCCGGACAGCAATACCAGCATCCGGGGTTTTCTTACAGACAGCAGCTTCTACAAAGTAGGGGTAGAGGTGGACCTGCCGCTGTTTGGCAACGCCATTGATTTTCTGGCCCGGGATACCTTTGACCTTTCCCTTTCCGAGTTTGACGAAGCTTACCGCGCCGAGTTTAAGCTGGTCACCGTCAATGAGCTGCCGCTTGATGTAGCAATACAAGGCTATTTTCTGGATGAAAATGGCATGGTGCTGGACTCGCTTTTTGAGGTGAGCAGCCGCGTAGTACAGGGTGCTGCTGCCGATAGCGAAGGCATCAGTACGGGCGCGAGCGAGGAAGTTACCTTTGCCGATTTTCCGGAAGAGCGCTTCAACCGCATCCGGGCTACGGAGCGCCTGGAGATCGTCGCGCTTTTCAGCACCGTCAACGAAGGGCAGCAAAATGTCAAGCTGCTCGCCCGGCAGGGTATTGCCCTCAAGCTGGGCGCTATCTTCGGCCGGCGCAGTGAATAAGCCTTCTTTTGCCAAACTCGAAAACCATCAAGATGTCTAAATACCTTTTCAGTACCCTGCTTATGCTTCTCCTGGCTGTCAGCCCTATGCTGGCACAACAGGAGCTTTCCACCCACTTCATGCGGCAAACGTGGCAGGCCAACCGCACCAACCCGGCGCTGGTGCCGGACTACAACTTTGTTATCGGGCTGCCCGGGCTGTACAACAGCCTGACCGTTGAAAACGTCACGTTTAATACCCTCTTCACCGAAAATGCAACGGGCGAGCGGGTGCTCGATGTCGATAACGCGATCGCCGGCCTGGCCGACCAGAATATCATCCGCGAAAACCTCGACGTTGAGACCGTGAGTATTGGTGCACGCTTCGGGCGTTTTGGCCTCATTGCTTCCCATACCTTCCGCTTCAATGCATTTTCCCGTTACCCGAAAGCGCTTCCGCAGCTGATCTGGCAGGGGAATGCGCAGTTCATCGGGCAGGAAGTCAGCTTTGGCCCGGAGATAGACATCTTCGGGTATCAGGAGTTTGCTGCCGGGGCATTCCTGGATATTGGCAAGCGGCTGACCATCGGCGGGCGCGCTAAGTTTCTGTCGGGCGTAGGCAGCATCGCTTCCGAGCGGCAGGATTTGCGCCTGCGTACGGATGATGAGATTTACCAGCTTACGCTGAATGCGGACTACCTCGTCAATTCCTCCGGCAGCTTGCAGTACGATGGCTTTGATGACCTGGACGCCGATTTTGACTTTTCCACTTTTGATGCCGGCAGCCTGACCACCGGGAATAACGGCTTTGCTTTCGACCTGGGGGCTCACCTCCGGCTCGGCGACCTGGAGCTGGCTGCAAGCGTACTGGACATTGGGGCTATCAACTGGGAAGAAGAGGTGCGCAACTATAGCCTGAATGGCACTTTTGAGTACGAAGGGCTCGATTTTGCCCAGGGCATTCTGGAAGATACCACAGAATTTGGTGCTGTACTCGACACCATCGAACAGATTTATGAGGTGACGGAAACCAGCATCGCTTACGAAACTACGCTGCCGGCGCGCTACTATTTCAGTGCTACTTTGCGCTTACGCGAAAACTGGGTGGTCGGCGGGCTTTTTTACAGCGAGCGCTACCGGGGCGAATCCCAAAATGCAGTGGCCCTGAGCACGCAGTTTGAAGTGCTTCCCTTTTTACACCTGGGCGGCATCTACGCTTTCCGCGACGGGCGCTTCGACAACCTGGGCCTCAACGGGTCTGTGAAAGTGGGCCCTGTACAACTCATGGCGGCTACGGATAATATCCTGACCGCTTTCCGCCCGGAAGACAGCAACAGCTCCAATGTGCGGCTGGGCTTAAGCCTGCTGTTTGGCGAAAGAGAGAGCCCGGTAGCCACCGGCGGCCCGGACTACTACTAAAGTAAATTATCCTTAAGCCGCTCCACCATCATCGAGGAGATGCGCCGTACCGCTTCCTTTTCCTGCTGCAGGAAGGCGGCGTACTCCCCAGTGGTGAACTGCCCGATTACCAGGCCCAGCAGCTGAAAGCGCAGCCGTTTGTCCTTGCTGACGCTGTGCTCGATCTGCGCCGCCCGCTGCTGTTCATTCATCTGCTCAAACTGTACTTTGCGCTTTTCCATGAAGTGGCGGAATACGGCTACGATCAAATCGTTTTGCAGCTTCAGCACAGGACGCAGGGTGGCGTTCTGAAAGCGCTCGGCATCCGTTGCTTCAGTCGGTGCGGTAGGTACTTCGGGCCGGATGCTCAATTTTATATCAGGCATTTTGTGTTGCTTTTTGTTCTCCTTTGAAAAAAATATCCCTGCAAAAGGTTGCGGTATATTGGGGTAAAGACTTATCTTTGCAGTCGCAAAACGAAAATATGATTTCGTTTTTGTTTATGGCGTGGTAGCTCAGCTGGTTAGAGCGCAGCATTCATAATGCTGAGGTCGAGTGTTCAAGTCACTCTCACGCTACAGAATAAAGCTCAGTCCCTCAACCGGGGCTGGGCTTTTGTATTTTTGGCCGCAGCTTCCGGCTTCGGCTAGTTCCCGTAAGGGCGTTGGAGCGCTGCTTTCCTAATGTTGAGCGGGTGTAGTCAAGTGGAGCGAAGCGACATGCAAGCCGCAGCGCCTGTATCACTCTTTGCCATCAGCATTACCTTCGTATCTTCTATTTTTTTTACCTTAATGCCGGTTAGTGGCGGAAGCAATTGCCTTTGCAACAGGGGCCTACTCCCCCTGACGATGCCGAGCCCAACCTCCCTGAACGGCCAAATCTCACTCCCGTATTTCAACAGCTGTAAGCAATTGACCTTACAACCGGCGTTTTGCGCGCCATCGGTAAGGGCTGGTTTTCAATACCTGATCATATTTATCTACTATGAAGAACACTTTAACCCTCATCACACTATTGTTGTTTTTTCTCCCCGTTTTTGCACAGGAAGGGGGCAGTACTGCACAGCAAGGACTCCTCCCGCCCAACCCTGAACCGGGGAAATGCTACGTACGCTGCATTCCGACTGATATATGGACCTACGATACGGTTCGGGTCGTAAAACGGCCTGCCTATACCGAGATCGCAGTGATGCCAAAGCAGGAATATAGGGTTGAACAGGAAGTCATCACGGTGAAGGGGCCTACTGTGGAGTACGTGGCCCGGCCTCCTGTTTATGACACCATACAACAGCTTGTAATTGTCAGAGAAGCGCTCGACTCCATCGTAGTCATCCCCGCCCGGCTCAAAGACACCATACGGGATGTAATGATAGAGAGCCCCTATGAAAGCTTTGAATACCGCATTGACATGGAAAACTGCAACGAAGACGACCCGCGGCGGTGCCTGACCCTGTGCTACGTGCAAAACCCGGCAAAAGTCAAGACTTACCAGGCGCAGGTGTTGGTGTCGGATGCTTCAATCAAACGGTATCAGTACGGAGGCGACACCATTCTGGTGGAAGTTTACAAAGAGCGGGAGCCGGCCCGGATAGATACGATACAGGTAGGGCCGGTCATGGATACCATCGTTAAACAGGTACGCCCCCGCCGGGCCCGGACCACTGAACGACGCATAGAAGCGGAATACATCACGGAAATCCGGCGTACCCGGAAAAAAGAGGAAGAAATAGTGCCGGTCTGGGAAGAAGTCCTTTGTAAATACACGGATTTCAATGTGCTGCCTATTTATTACGACTACGACAGCGACCGTTTGTTGCCGGAGTCTCAGATAGTGATAGACACCACAGTTTTGTCCCTGATGAAGTCCAAGCCTTTGCTCGCTGTGGAAATTGATGCTCACACCGATTCCCGTGGGCACCGAAGCTACAATGAGGACCTATCCCAGCGGCGCGCCCAGTCGGTAGTAGACTATCTGGTGTCCCGTGGCATCCGCCGCGAGCGGCTTATCGCCAAAGGGTTTGGAGAGACTAAGCTGCTGAATGAGTGCAGAGACGGCGTAAACTGCTCAGAGGAGAAGCACCGGAAAAACCGACGTACTGAATTCCGGGTGGTTTCGCAGTAAGCGGTGGCACGCCCGGCCCTCAGCAGAGCCGGGCATGTCTTTATTCTCCCAGCAGGTTAAAGGAAATACCAAGGAAGTAGCCGAGTTCGTAAATTTCCTTGGTGGGCAGCGTTTGCCCCAGCTCGTACAGGTCGCCCACTTCATAGCCCTGCGCCAGCCGCTCCACTCTGCCGCCCATCAGCCCGGTAGAGAAAACGACCCGCTGCCCTTTGCCCAGGATAAGGCTGGGGCCAAAAAAGAAGTTTTGCAGCCCGGCATCATCCCCGCCTACCCCAAGGCCGATGCCGAAAGTACCGCCAACAGAAACCTGCCGCCGGCTCTGCGGGTAAAAGTGCACAAAGGAAGAGATTACCGGCAGGAAGGCATCCTCGTCATCTCCTACAATCAGAGAGTCCCGGACACTGTACGCCTGCGGGCGGTCGAAAAAACTGGTGAAGCTGATGCCCACGCTGGCATTGACCTTGAGGCCGCCGTAGGTGTTGAGGTCGATAGGCTTTAAGCTGCGCTCCCGTGCACCTTTCAGGCGCGCAGAATCGGTCGGGATTAATTTCAGTTTGAGGTTCGTAATGTCGGTTTCAGGCTTGATCAGGAACTGCCGTTCAAAACGGTGGTCTTTCATTTCTTCATACAGGTAAGCCAACTCAGTGAGTTTCACCAGATCGAGCTGCTCCACACCGGCCAGCTGTTCCTGCATGGCTTCAGCAGTAGCCTGGTAGTCATTCACCCGGCGCTGCGCGGCCTGGTGAGAAGCATCAAGTGCCAATTTGTCCTCCGGGGAGATGCTCTCCATGGTGGCCAGCAGCTCGTGCAAGGCAGACAGCTGCGCCATCTCGCTTTCCAACCCTCCGATCTCCCCTTTGTATTTCATCAGCGTAGCCTGAAATTGTGCATTGGCATCAGAGCGATCGATCAGTTGCCTGACTTCCAGCGATCCGTCGCGGCCAGGTCGGAGTACCGGCTCCATGTATTCCATTGACAGTTTTCGGATTTTGTCGGGGGGCAGCTCCGGGTTTTGCTTCAGGCGCTGTACCTCTGAGTAGGCCATATTGCTGAGGCGCTGTGCGCTGATGTCTTTTTCCAGGAGTTCAGCCAGCCCCTGAATCTCTTCCTCGTGGTCTTTCATTTGGTCCAGTGCCAGTGTGTAGCGCTGTACTACTGCTTTTGCCTGGGAGGAAAGCTGGCTGGATTCAACAAAACCATCCACTTCATTGCCAATATTAGTCCCTTGCAAGTCAAAACCCGTTCCGTTCATTCCGCCGGTCAGCCCCTGCAGGCGCCCCAGCAAGCCGCCGCCCGCCGCGCTAAACGGGGATACGCTTCCGCTGGAGGGCACCCGGTAGTTTTCCTCCTCAGTGACCAGTTCCAGGTCATACAGGTAGTCGTTGTAGTTGATAGCGTGCAGCACTGCTTTTTGCCCCTTCCTAAGCTGGGGGGCCTTTACCGGCTTGCCGTCCATGCGGTAGTAGATGGAATCGGTCTGAATGTCATAGTAAATGTGCAAATCCTGAGCCCACAGCAGGCTTGCTGCGGCAATGAGCAGGGTGGTCAGCGTTGTTTTCATAATCAAGTAAGGACTTTGGTGTTTAGTTGTATTTGATTGCCGGTATAAAGGATACCTGAAGGCTCATCGCAAGGTAACCTTTTGCGGGTAATTCAAATTCATGTGCTCAGAATCAATGCCAATCCATTATATTCGTTTAAAACACCGAAATTCATGAAAAACTACTCAAACCACCAGTTATTACTGCTCTGCGCAGTTATCCTTCTCCCCGCATTGCTTCCTGCCCAGCGTGGCTTGCCCATTTTCAGCTATGTAAGCAAACCCTCTACGCTGGAGGAAGATATGACAAAGCTGTCCGGTGTCAGATACGAGCACGCCAAAGCTATTTACGATGATTTAGTCAGAGCGCGGGGCGACCAGCGTTACCCTGCTCCTCCATTCATGATGTCCATGAGCATGTCTCACGGCGCTTACCTCGGGCCGGGCAGCAACAGCATCGTACTGGAACAGGAAGCTTACGATATCTGCATGTCGCTGGGAGAAGAGGAAGGTACAGCTGCTGTAGCAGGCCTGCTTGGGCATGAGCTGATACATTACTACGAGAAACACCAATGGAGGTCAAGTTTTGTAAGTGAATACCAAAACAAACTGCAAGTCGGCCGCAGCCTGGAGTCTCAAGTTGACCTCGATAAGCTCAACAACGAAACGCAAGCGGATTATCTGGGCGGTTTTTTGGCATACTCTGCCGGCTACCGGGTCTTTCATCAGCGGCCGGCTCTGCTCGACAGTATCTACCGGGTGTATAAGATTCCTGAAATAGACTCAAGCGGCCGTTACCCCAGCCTTGCTGACCGCAAGAAACTGGCAGAAATATCGGAAGAAAAGCTTGCGCAGATGGTGCAGCTCTTCGAAATCGCCAACCTGATGGCAGCCATAGGCGAGTACCCGAATGCCCGCGCCATATACCGGCATATCCTTACTGACTATCAGAGCCCGCAGCTGTTCAGCAACCTGGGCGCAGTGGCCGTATTGGAAGCATTGGAAACCTTCCCCCGCTCCGAACGCATCTACCGGCTGCCCATTGAGCTGGATTTAAGTTTTGGCGCAGGCAGTAAAGACGGTTTTACCGAGGCCGAGCGCAAGGAAGCCAACAAGCTGCTGAAGGAAGCCATAATGTACTTCAATAATGCGTTGGCCATGAACAACGATTACGCACCAGCTTACCTGAATAAGGCCTGCGCTTACTACCTCATGGAAGAGTGGCCTCAGGCGCGGTTCTATGCAGAAGTGGAGGCCCAAAGCCGGACAGAAGCCTACCCCAAAACTGCAGAGGATGCGAATGTGCTACTGGCACTGATCGCGCTGAAGAACGGAGAGGGCAAGGAAGCGGCCATCGGGATGCTGAGCCCGCTTGCAGAAAAGTCTGCCATCGCCCGCTACAACCTGTCCAAAATTAAGGATGAGAACCTGCCGGAAGGGAGAAATAATGAGCCATGGTCCTCCGATATTGATGGTATTGACCCGATCGACCTGACCGGGTACGGGTCGATTGCTGATAATGACCCCGTCCTGAGGCTCAGGCTTTACGGAAAGTTGAGAATAGAAGCATGGGAACTGAATAACTCCACTGTGATCAGGGTAGACCCGCCCAAGAGCGGGAATGGAGTTTATATTCATCTCACCAAGAAAGGGTCCGAAGAGGAGACCGATGATGGTTTCAGGGCAGGCTCCCCACGCGCCGACCTCATTGCAAAGTACGGAGAGCCGCCGGTGAGCCGGGCACTGCCGGGAGGTGAAGTACTCGTTTACGGTGAAGTGATCTTCTTCCTGGATAAGGGAGGGAAGCTGGAGCGCTGGGCTAATTATGCTTTTAAGTAAGAAAAAATCAATGCATGGAAATGCGGTTGATATCGTGCAGGTGTCAGCCGCATTTTTGCACGCCTTCCCCGCCGGGTTATGCGGCAGCCCTCCGCAGTTGCCTTAATTTGTCTATTTTGTACCCGGGAAAACAACTGGGATGATCAATAGAATTATTCAGCCACACAGTATCATTATAACGGGGCTTATCTTCCTGTTTATCTGGTTCCTCAACCTGATCAGGCTGAATATGCACTATATCGACCCTTTCAACAACGGGCTTAAAAACTATGAAATCACAGATATCGTCTACGCCTACCTGGCCGGGCAGCCCGTTGAAGAAGAAGGCGCTTTTCTGCCCATCGTGCTTGTGCATACCGGCGAGCCCGACCGGCTGGCTATCGGGCAGCTGGTCAATAAACTGGGAGAAGCCGGCGCCGGCGCCATAGGTGTCGACGTATTCTTTGACGGCCGGAAAGACGCTCATGCAGACTCCGTGCTGCAGCAAAGCCTCAGGCAGACTCCCGGCGTAGTGCTCGCCTGTGAGCTGCACGACGCCACCCGTTCCTACGAGCGCTTTACCGAATGGGTTGGTGTAGATACCTTCTTTTCCAACCACGCCAGGCTTGGCTATGTCAATTTCCCGGCCAATCAGACCAAAGTCATCCGCCTGTTCAGCCCGCAGGAGCTCGTTGGAGAGGAGACAATGCCCGCATTTGCTACCGCTTTGCTGCAGGTGTACGCTCCGGAGAAGGCCGAAAAACTACTGCAGCGCAAGCGCCCCGTAGAGCACATTCATTTCACCCGCCACCGGACAGACTATATCCACCATACGCAGGAAAACCTCCTCCACAACCTGAGCCTGGAAGAGGTGCGCAGTATCGTTCAGGACAAGATAGTGCTGGTCGGTTATATCCCGATGGAAGGAGCCGGCGACCCGCTCAAGGACCGGCATTACACCCCGCTCAACCAAAGCTACGGCAATAAAGCAATCCCGGATATGTACGGTTTAGCCATTCACGCTAATGTGTTGACTATGGTTTTGAACGGCCACTACATCCGGGAGTTGCCAAAGTGGTTAAATTGGATTATTTTAGTGGTGTTCTGTTACCTCAATGTACTACTCATACACTGGGTGTACGATGATTTCAACGAAGTTTTTCATGGAATCACCCGCGGCCTGCAGATTGTAGAGTTCATCCTGCTGTTTTTCCTGATTTCCCTGTTGTTTTACAAGTTTCGGCTCAAGCTGGATTTTGGAATTGGCATTCTGGCCCTGTTGCTGGCTTATGACATCATCATGATTTACGAAAGCCTGGTGCGAAAACGCATTCCCGTAATCGACCGCATCCCGGAAGAAATCCCGATTCGGCGAAAAGCCCCCCTTCCGCAGCAGGAAGAAGAAGAGTAATTGGGAGCAATAGCGGGTAACCCTTTTGCCGGCGGCCAAATACAGCTTTTGACACCATTGAATAAATAACTATGAGAAACATCATCTGCTTTTCGGTTACGGCCTTCATCCTCGCTCTGAGCATCCGTGCAGCAGCGCAGCCTGCTGCGTTTACCGTGCTCTACACCAACTCGCTGGAAGGAGTGACTTTCAGCCGGGAAGGCGGGAACGAGCAGCGGATTTTCGCCGGCGTCCGGCTGCCACTGGATGGGCAGCTGCGGCTGGTGGACGGCACACAGGCCCGGCTGCTGTATGAGAATAAAAAAATAAACCTGGAAGGCCCTGGCCTGTATGCGATGACCGACCTTAAAAGGAAAGCTGAGCAGGAAGTCTCTTCCGGCTTTTTGACCCGTTTTTGGTCTTTCATCAGCAACTCTATTAAGGACACGGATAATGCTGAGCAGGTAGAAAAGTACCACCGCCGCTACCTCACCAACGCACGGGCAGGTATCAACGGCTTTGCCGAGCGCAATTTTGCCATCGGTGCTCCCACCTACCTTTCTCAGGCCTTGGACCATCCCGATGTAGTCTTTCGCTGGGACAGCACAGCGCATCCGCAGGGGTACCACTTCACCATCACTCCCCGCAACGGGCAGGAGCCGGTGTTTACTGCGGTAGCCCGGGAGGAACAGCTTTCCGTAAGGCTCGATGAATTGCTGCTCGATTCCTCCCAGGTCTACGTCTGGAAAGTCACTGCTCTGCAGAAAGACAGCACCATGCTGGAGTCCAATACCTACCCCTTCATCTACCAGCCGGATATGGATGCCTATTTGACCGGGCTGAAGGAAAGCCATGCATACCGGCAGCTGGCGGAAGAGGAGCAGGAGCTCTATCTGCTCTATCAGCTGGAAGAAGACGGCTACCTGCACTATGCCTACCGCCGTTATCAGGAGCTGAGTACCCAGGATAAGCCGGAGTCCGGTTTGTATAAAAAGCTGTTTGCTACTTTTCTGGCACGTATGGATGCCCTCGAAGAAGCAAAATCCCTGGTAAAATGAGAGCGATAATCACTTTTCTCGCACTGGCCTTTTCCCTGAGTCTGTCTGCTCAGGACAGCCTCATGGCTTTTGTCCTGAACCCGCTTGCAGCGCGTCTTCAGCCACAGCCGGTGGAAGGCTACAAGTACGAGGTTGCCCAAAGGGTTTTTCAAACCCTGTTAAAAGCCAATGGCAGTTTCCGCCTGCCGCCGCCGGAGCTCGTCATGAACGACGGGCGCCGGTACATGGCCTGGATGCAAGCCGACAAGCGGCAGATAGGGCTGGAAGAAAAAGCTTATGACATTTGCAGCGGCCTGGGTAAAGATTCGCTCAACGCTTTGGCAGCCCTGCTGTCTCACGAGATCATTCATTACTACGAAAAGCACAGCTGGAAGCGGCATTTCATCAGCATGGATGAAGACAGCGGCATCAACATGGAAGAGGGGAAAGCCTACGAGCAGCAAGCAGATTACCTGGGCGGCATACTGGCCTTATCGGCCGGCTTTAATACCTACCATACTCTCGATACGCTACTCAAAGAGGCCTACAGTGGCTACGGTTTACCCGAAAAAATACGCGGATACCCCAGCCTCAGTGAGCGCCTGAAGCTTAGCGCCCAAACGGCAAAACGGCTGCAGAATATGTACCAGCTGTATCAGACTGCCAACCTGCTGGCGCTCATCGAGCAGCACGGCCGAGCCGCCGAATACTACGACTATATCCTTAAGGAGTATCAGGGGTACGAATTGTACAACAACGGCGGGGCTAATGCCCTGCTGGCTGCTCTTGAGCTGACGCCACCGGACGAAATGCCCTTTGTGCTGCCGGTAGAACTCGACCTGAACAGCCGACTGGCGCAATTGGGGGCTCGCCTTCCGGA
Source organism: uncultured Phaeodactylibacter sp. (assembly GCA_913062745.1). Taxonomy (GTDB): domain Bacteria; phylum Bacteroidota; class Bacteroidia; order Chitinophagales; family Saprospiraceae; genus Phaeodactylibacter. Next base: position 2,610 of record CAJXXJ010000006.1, on the reverse strand, counting down.
AGATGTAGCTGCCCGCCGCCACCGCTTCCTGGAGCAGGCAGAGCAGTGGCTGAAAAACGCCCTGCTGCTAAATGAGGACCGCAGCACCGCCCACCTCAACCTATCCATCACCTATCTGCTGCGGGAGGAATGGCTCGATGCGGAATACCGGGCCCGAAAGGCTATGGCCATTGCGGATGCAACGTCAGGCTCCGGCACCATAGCAAATGCGGACATCCTTCTGGGGGTCATTGCCGCACTGCGCGGAGATACCGCTGCGGCCGCACTGCAGTTTCAAAAGGCAGAACAGGCCCGGCCCACCCTCGCCGCTGGCAACCTGGCTATGCTGCGGGGTGGCACCGCCCTGCTGCCCGAACCCGCCGAGCCGGAACGGGGCGTGGAGATGATAGCGGGTATTGAGCCGGATACCTACCTGGCGTACCCGGAATACGAAAGCGAGCTGATCGTCAGCCGTGGCGTCTACAATGGCTTTCAGCCAAAAGACTCGGCTCAGATCCTGATGCACTACGAAGAAGACGGCCCGCACTACGCTATGTTCCTGCAGACCAATGATAACTACCACGGCGCGACCAACCGGGGGGTTAGCCTGGGCGCTTCAATAAGCCAGATTCACCAGGCTTACGGCCCGCCCAACCGAATACTGACGCTGGCAGACGGGCAATGCCTGGCCTATGACGAACAAAAGATTCTGTTTTTGCTGGATGAAACCGCAGCGCTTCGCCGCTGGGTGGTCTTCCGAAAGAGTTTTGACCCTGAAGAATAAAAAATCCTTACATACACAAACCCAATTCGCATGAAAAAGAACTATTTATGGATAAGCCTCTGCTGCTTTTTGGCCTTGAGCCTGCAGGCACAGGAGGGCGCAGAAGACAGCCGCGCACTGGTATACAGCGTAAGCGGCAAAGCCAAATATTCGCCGGAAGCAAAAGGCTGGTTCAATTACCAAAATCTGGAGCCGGGTACACGGCTTTCGCCTGATGGCAGGTTGAAGATTAGGAGCGGCGCTCAGGTGTCTTTATTGCACAATGAGGAGTTTGCTACCTATAGTGGCAAAAAGAAAGCAACGGTGGAAGAGCTGCTTTCGGACGCACGAGCTTTTCAGGATGATGACTACCTGACTGCATTCACAAACCGGCTCAATTATTCCGAGAATGATTATTTCCACGAGCCTGCAGTACTTGGTTTTGTGTCTACCAACGGAGGCCAGTCCGGTACAGAAAGCACCTCTACCAAGCCGCCATCCCGGCCTACCAGAGAAGGCCATCAGGACCCCAGCTCTGCATTCATTCCGGTCAGCCCTAACAACCTGAGCATCAAGCCGGCGAAGACGAGCGACGGTGGCACCACTTTCTTTTGGGTACCCCGCAAAACGGCTGCCGAAGCTGCCAAGAACTTCACGCTGTCCATACTGGGTGAAGACGATAAGGTGGTTTGGGAAAAAGAAGTACAAGGCAACACCCATACGGTAGACCTTGCAGAAGTGGGCCTGCAGCCCGGCAACTATTACAAATGGCGTGCAAGCCTGGCCGGCGATGCTGGCCAAAACACCTCCGCGGTGCCATTCCAGTACGTGGCCGAAAGTGAGGCAGAAGCAATCATGGAAAATCTGCAGTCCAGCAGTTTCTACACCTCCGCCTCACCGGATGTCCGCCTGCTGATTGAAGGGGCGGCATTTGAAGATGGTGGTATGCAAGGCATGGCCTATGACCGGTACCGGGAAGCCGTTCGTCGCTACCCGCGTAACGAAATGGCAGCCGCTATACTGAGCAGCTTCCTCTACGAATACGAAGGGATCAATCCGTAATAAGATACTGCCGGGGCCATCTTGCAGTGGCTCCGGCCTTCCTGTTACTGGGTATAAGCAGCTGGTGGCTCAACAAAACGCTGCCTCGCCGCATTTATCAATGTTAGAACATTAAAAAGAATATCCAATATGGCATCTTCAGTAAAAATGATTCGGGCATTGGGCTTCCCCTGGGCTACGCAGGACCCCTTCATCTTTTGTGCTTATCACATGGACCGCTACCCTAACGGCAATGATCAGTTAGGGCCCGATGCTTCCCTCGGCGGGCGGGCGATCGGCCAGGACTTTGACCCCACTCAGGAATGGCGCATGTACCACGGTCGTCAGGTGCCCGGTTTTCCGCACCACCCGCACAGTGGTTTCGAGACGGTCACCATCGGCAAACAGGGGCTGATTGATCACGCGGATTCTCTGGGCGCCGCCGGCCGCTTTGGCAACGGGGATGTGCAGTGGATGACCGCTGGTAAGGGTGTGCAGCACTCTGAAATGTTTCCCTTGTTGAATAAAGATGGCGAAAACCCGCTGGAGCTTTTCCAAATCTGGCTCAACCTGCCGCGCAAAAGCAAGCGGGTAGAGCCGCATTTCAAGATGCTCTGGTCGGACAGCATCCCGCGCTACGAGACAACAGATGAAGCCGGGCACCGCACCGAAGTTGATATTATAGCCGGAACGCTGCACGGCCACCGCGCTCCCGCCCCCGCACCGGACTCCTGGGCAGCTGACCCGGACAATGAAGTGGCTATCTGGACCATACGCATGGATGCGAATGCTTCCTGGGAGTTGCCGGCAGCGGGCTCCGGGCTGAG
>CAJXXJ010000005.1 GCA_913062745.1 uncultured Phaeodactylibacter sp. | reverse complement strand
TTTGTTTCAAGCAGAAGACGGCATACGAGATATGATGAAGCGACTGCTACTTTTGACAGCTGTGGTATTCACCTTCGTTGCCAGTGCGCTGGCACAGGAAGAAGGAGGTTCTATTTTAGGTTTTAAAGGAGGCCTGGCCATGACCAATCAGCAATGGACGGGCGTAGAGCGGCAGCCCCTGTTTTTGCCTCAGGGCGATTTCTTTGTAGAGGATATTCCTACCAATAATATGTTTGCGCTGTTTGCTTCGCTGGGGTATCACCCTAAGGGAAGCGCGCTGCGGAATGCCTGGTTTAACAGCCCTTTCAACAATCAGCTGACCCGGGTGCCGCCTACGCGGTTCGTTTTTCACAACCTCTCGCTCATCCTGGGTGCCAAGCAGAAGTTTGACTTTGGCAGTAACAGCGAAACGCGCTGGTTCTATTCCTTTGGCCTGCGCGGAGACTATACGATCGCCAACAACCTGAATGAATTTGACGAGATAAACGCTGTCGGCCTGGGCGTCACCACTTTCCCTGTGGATGACCCCACCTACATCCGGGAGATCAACTATGGCGTGAGCATCGGGGGCGGCATTGAATACAGCCTCAGCGAATTTGTCGGTCTTTCTATAGAGTTTAACGTGCACCCCGACTTCTCATTTCAGTACGAACAGCCGGAAATCCGGGATGTTACCGACCCCTTTACCAGCCAACTCACCTCCATACCCGAACGGCAAATTCGCAACCTTGCGCTTGAACTAAGCGTCGGGCTGCGCTTTTTACGTAAAGTGATTTACGTCGACTAGCAAAAAAATGATATGCGATTAAGAAGTGAAGACCTGGTCAAAGTTTATGGCAAACGCAAAGTAGTACGCGGTGTGTCCCTGGAAGTCAATCAGGGGGAGATCGTCGGCCTGCTGGGCCCCAATGGTGCCGGTAAAACGACTACCTTTTATATGGTGGTTGGTTTTATCCGCCCCAATGAAGGCCGGGTTTTCCTGGAAGGGGACGACATCACCGACCTGCCGATGTACAAGCGGGCGCAGCGTGGCATTGGCTACCTGCCTCAGGAGCCCTCTGTATTCCGTAAGCTGAGCGTAGAGGACAACATCATGGCGGTACTGGAAATGATGCCCCTGACCAAAGCCGAGCAAAAGGAGCGCCTGGAGAGCCTGATTGATGAATTTGGATTGGAAAAAGTACGCAAGAGCCGGGGAGACACCCTCTCAGGCGGAGAGCGCCGGCGCACAGAAATAGCCCGGGCACTGGCTACTGACCCAAAGTTTATCCTGCTCGATGAGCCCTTTGCAGGCATCGACCCGATTGCCGTAGAGGACATTCAGTACATCGTAGCCAAGCTGAAAACAAAGAATATCGGCATCCTCATCACCGACCACAACGTACAGGAAACCCTGTCGATTACCGACCGTGCCTATCTGATGTTCGAAGGCAGCATTCTCAAAGCAGGCACGGCCGAGGAGCTTGCTGCCGATGAGATGGTCCGGAAAGTATACCTGGGTAAGAACTTTGAACTGCGCAGAAAAGTCATTGACCTCAATGAAGAACGGTAAGCATGGATGGTGGGCAGCTTTAGCGGCGGTGCTGCTGTTGGGTACTGCCGCCTGCGAGCAGGAGCCTGCGAAAATAAGGCTGACTTCTTCCGAGCGTATCCGTATTGACACGCTCGTCAAGCAGGCGGTAGACAGCCTCGTGCCCGTCATGGACAGCCTGTGCGACGCCCGCTACCCGCAAATGGTACAGGAAGCCACCGACTCCATCATTCAGCTGCGGCGGGAGGAAGAGCGCACGCTGCGTGAACGATTAAAGCAACAGATACCCGAGCAATGAACCGATTTAGCCTAATAGCCCTGCTGGCCTTGCTGCTGGCCGCCGCCTGTGCCGAGGACGACCGCAACCGGCTGGCTGTAGAGTCTGTCATTGAAGAGGAAGTGGCCAAACGGGTGGAGGCCTACAAAAACGGCCGTATGTCTCGCTGTTACAGCGAAGCCGTTGAGGAAGCCAGCACTATTGCAGACTCCATACTGTTGTTGCAGGCCCGCCTTTCCCGGGATAGCCTCCCCAAGCCGCCCCGCCCTTCCAAACCCGAACGCCCGGAGCTAAAAACGCTGAAGGACTCGCTGCGGGTTGCGCCGATTATCCGGCGGGACAGCCTTGCAGGACAGACAGACAGCCTGGACAATTAGGTTCGGTCCTTTGTCCGCTCGTAATGCTTCTGCAGCTTCACATTCATTTTTTCCACTACGCGCAGCGCATCCCGCAACTCCTGATTGGGCGCCGGGAAGATGCCGTAAAAGAAGGCAGCCAAGTCATTGAGGCGCTGGTAATATGGAAAAGGCTCCTGCATGCGTTCAAGCTCCTGATCCATGAAGTACATGGCTTCGACCCCGTCAGAATAGTCCTTCTTGGTTTTGCCGAAGCCGAGTACCATGAACGGGCCGGACTCCGGTTCCAAGCCCGGCGTCTCTTCCAGGTTTTCGTTTAAAAAGATACCGTCCCAGTTGCCTTGCTTAAGAGCCGGCGTCTGGTAATCATAGAAAAAACGGTAGTCAGAAAAGCTGTATTTTTCCCGGAAAGCAGCTACCATGCTTTCGTTAAAAAGCCGGGTTTCCTCCCGGGTGGCTTCCAGCCGCTTTTTCAGTTGCCGGCGGGAAGAAGCGCTTTCGGCATTAGCCAGGACTTCCTCCATCGTCTGTATCTTACGCTGATTGGAGGGCAGCCGAACGAGCAAGACACCTTTTTTGAGCTCTTCTATAGCAGAAAGGGTATCCTGAGCGTTCAGGGAAGGGAGGGCCAGTAAAGGCAATATCAGAAAGGGCAGTATGTACTTCATATTTGTTCTAAGTTCTTTATAGTTTGAGCCGGGCGGTCCCGGAGCAGAAGTATAACGGCAAAAGTAAACCTTTCTGTACATGAGCGGTAGAGTATTGCAGGGTATTAGCCAAGCTGCAGGTAAGGCTGCGCTTTGTGTAATTTTTTTGCCAAATTTGCATCACCCGCCTCCCTCGGAGAAACCTCAATTAAAAAGAGACGCAACGCAATACGTATGCAATCTATTGACATCGAAGCACTGAACCAGCAGATTTATCAGGACAGTGCCTTTATCGAAAAACTGAATGAAGAAACCGGCAAAGTCATTGTCGGCCAGCAACACATGATAGAACGCCTCCTGCTCGGCTTGCTCAGTAAGGGGCATGTGCTGCTCGAAGGCTTGCCTGGCCTGGCTAAGACATTGGCTATCAAGACACTGTCTGCTGCCGTGCACGGGCAGTACAGCCGTATTCAGTTCACCCCGGATTTATTGCCGGCCGACATCATCGGTACCATGATTTACAACCCAAGCAGCAATGCTTTCACCGTGCGCAAAGGGCCGGTGTTTGCCAATTTTGTGCTGGCGGATGAGATCAACCGGGCCCCGGCCAAAGTGCAAAGTGCTCTGCTGGAAGCGATGCAGGAGCGGCAGGTCACCATTGGCACCGATACGTTTAAGCTGGAAGAGCCTTTTCTGGTACTGGCTACTCAAAACCCGATTGAGCAGGAAGGGACCTATCCGCTTCCGGAGGCGCAGGTCGACCGCTTTATGCTCAAGGTGAAAATCGATTACCCCAATAAAGAAGAAGAGCGCGAAATCATCCGCCGCAACCTGGGCGACGACACCTTCGGGCAGGTGAGCCCGGTGGTGCAGCCCGGGCAGATACTCCGCGCCCGTCAGTCTGTGCGCAGCGTTTACATGGACGAAAAGATAGAGCGCTACATTCTCGATATCGTCTTTGCCAGCCGGCACCCGGGCGACTACAAGCTGGGGCGGCTGCAGCCACTTATCGCTTACGGCGGTTCTCCGCGGGCAAGCATCAACCTGGCTTTAGCAGCCAAAGCACAGGCCTTCCTGCGCCGCCGCGGCTACGTCATCCCTGAGGATGTGCGCAACGTCTGCCACGATGTAATGCGCCACCGCCTGGGCCTGACTTACGAAGCGGAAGCAGAAAATATCACACAGGAAGACATCATCAATAAAATACTGGATACCGTAGAAGTCCCCTAGCATGGAAACAAGCGAACTGCTGAAGAAAGTCCGACAGATCGAGATCAAAACCCGGGGCCTGAGCCGCCACCTGTTTTCCGGCGAGTACCACAGTGCCTTCAAAGGGCGGGGTATGTCCTTCAGTGAAGTCCGCGATTACCACTATGGCGACGATGTCCGAAACATCGACTGGAATGTGACGGCCCGCACAGGCAGCCCGCATGTCAAAATCTTTGAAGAGGAGCGCGAGATGACCGTTATGCTCCTCATCGATATGAGCCGCTCATCCTTCTTTGGCACGGTGAATCAGCTCAAGAATGAGATCATCACGGAAATCTGTGCAGTACTGGCTTTTTCCGCCATCAACAATAATGATAAGGTGGGGGTCGCTTTCTTCGCGGATGAAGTCGAAAAATTCATCCCGCCCAAGAAAGGAAAGCAGCATATCCTGCGCATTATCCGCGAGCTCATCAATTTTGAGCCCAGAGGCACGGGCACTGATATCGGCGCTACGCTGGAGTACTTTAACAACGTGGTCAAAAAGCGGAGTATCTGCTTTATCCTTTCAGACTTTCTTTCCCTGGATTATGAAGGGCCCCTGCGTATTGCGGCCCGGCGGCACGACCTCATCGGCCTGAATATCATTGACCCCCGTGAGGAAGAGCTGCCCTCCGTTGGCTTGCTGCGCGCTCAGGATGCCGAAAGTGGCGAGGTGCGCTGGATCGACACCTCCTCCCGCCGGGTACGGGAAGCCCACCGGCGATGGCATCAGGAGCATTTGGACTATTTCCGGCAAGCGTTTAAGAAGAGCGGCGCAGACGTGATCAATCTGCGTACCAACGAATCCTATGTAGATGCCCTGCACCAGTTTTTTCAGCAACGATCCTGAATAATTTGACCCTATATGATTCGCTATCCGGCATATCAACTATGGACCCGGCTTTTCGCTGCCGCCTTTGCGCTGCTTGCCTTACAAGCCGGAGGCCTTGCTCAGCCTAAAGCCGTAGCGAGCCTGGAGCAGCAGCAAATCACTATCGGAGATCAGGTCAGCTACCGGCTTACGGTTACTTACGATGAGGAATCGGAAATTGACTCCGTAGGCCTGCAACAGCTTAGGCAGGTGCCCGGGGTGGAAGTGCTGAGCGCTCCCCCCGCTGAGCAGGGGCAGCGGGGACAGTTTCGTACCCTGGATTACGATATCCTGATTACGAGCTTTGATACCGGCCGGTACGAACTGCCAGCTATCCCCGTTTACTACCAGCGGCTGGCGGAGAGCCATCAGGCCACTTCCAATGTAGTATCGCTTACCGTCACTGCCCCTCCCCTCGCAGCAGCAGACAGCACCGGGATACTGCCCATCAAAGATATTGTGTCGGAGCCGGCCAGCTTCCGGGATTTTTGGCCTTACCTCGCTATCGTGGGTGGCGGCCTGCTGCTGCTCGCCCTTCTTCTGTACTGGTTGCGGGGCAGAAAAAAAGGGCCGGCTGCCGCGGCGCCGGAGCGGGAGCTTGCCCTGCCGGCTTATCTGGAGCAGGAACTGCAACGGCTGGCCGGCGCGCAGGCCTGGAGTCAGGGCAACGGGCATGCTTTTCAGGTAGAACTCAATCAGCTGCTCCGCTTTTACCTTGACGCCCGCTACGATCTGCATACGCGGGAGAAGACGAGTAGCGAGATTTTACGCAGCCTGCAGGGCGAAGACTTCCCGGAAAGCCTGCTGCCCCGGCTGCAGGAGTTGCTGCAGAAAGTAGATTTGGTGAAATTTGCGAAAGCAGCACCCGGCGATGCCTTCCACCGGGAGGCGCTGCAGCAGGTGAGGGAAGTTGTGCAAAAAACCAAAGACGAGCGGCAGTTGCTTCGGTTTTATCCGGACGGCCGCGTTACCGTGCACCGGGAGCTGCCGCAAGGGCAAAGTGAGGAAGAAGGCGCTCCTGAAGAAAGAACCGTCCGTGACCGCTTTACCACGGGTTCCAAAAATGAGGATTCAACCCTATGATATTCCGCAACGACATAGCGTTTCTCCATCCCGAGTTTTTCCTGCTGCTGTTCCTGTTGCCGGTGGCCGGCTACTTTTACATGCGGCGGCGCAGCCGCTACTATCCCACCCTGCGCATGTCGAGCCTGGCGAGCGTAGCGCAGCTGCAATCCTGGCGCGGGCAGCTACGGGCACTGCTCCCGGTGTTTCGCTTGCTGGCGATCGTGGCGCTCATCACTGCTATGGCACGGCCGCAGCAGGTATCAAGTGAGCAGGAGGTAGAAGCAGAAGGGATTGATATCATGCTGGCACTCGATCTGTCCAGTAGTATGCTGGCGCAGGACTTTAAGCCCAACCGCCTGGAGGTCAGCAAAAAAGTAGCGAGTACCTTCATCGACAAGCGCGAGTACGACCGCATCGGGCTGACTGTATTTGCAGATGAAGCGGTTACCTGGTGTGCGCTGACTATCGATCATGAGCAGCTTAAAAACGACTTGTTTGCTATAGAAACAGGCATACTGGAAGACGGGACCGCAATCGGCATGGGGCTGGCTACCGCCGTACGCCACCTGGAAAACTCTGAAGCGGAAAGCAAAATCGTCATTTTGCTCACCGATGGTGTCAACAACTCCGGCTATATCGACCCGGAGATGGCTGCGCAAATCGCTAAAGAGCGGAACATCACCGTGTATACGATCGGCGTCGGCACCACCGGTGAAGCGCTGACCCCAATCAACCGTCAGCGCAACGGCCGGTACATATTCGGAAAAGCCCGGGTGGAAATCGATGAAGAGCTACTGCGGGAAATTGCCCAGCTCACCGGCGGCGCTTACTACCGGGCTACCTCCGAGGAGAGCCTGCAGCGTATTTATGACGAAATCGACCAACTGGAAAAAACCAAAATAGACGTAACCGTCACCAAGCAGTATGCGGAGGCTTTTCACCCATTCGTATTCTGGGGTATGATCCTGCTGCTGCTGGAAGCCCTGCTGCGGTATACGGTGCTGCGGACTATTCCGTAGGCGGAACGAAAAATGAGTGTATGTTAAGATTTGAATACCCGGTCCATTTGTATGCACTATTGCTGGTGCCCCTACTGCTGCTCTTCTTCTGGGCAGCCTGGACTGCCCGCCGGCGGGCTATCCGGCGCTTCGGCAGCCACCGCCTGATGCAGCAGCTCATGCCTCATGTATCACGCTACCGCTATTATCTGAAGTTTGCCCTCTTGCTGTTTACCATTATTTTTTTGGCAGTAGCCTGGGCTAACCCGCAGTATGGCACCAAGCTACGGACTTACGAGCAGAAAAGCGTGGAAGTCATCTTTGCCTTCGACCTGTCAGAAAGCATGCTGGCCCGGGATGTCACTCCCAACCGGCTGGAGCGTGCCCGCCGCTTTGCGCAAAAACTGGCAGAGGGGCTGCGCAGCGAGCGCCTTGGGCTGGTCATCTTTGCCGGCAGTGCCTACCTGCAGTCTCCAATCACCATCGATTACAGCGCGATCGTCCTGGCACTGCGCAGCCTCGACCCGTATATGGTCTCCGATCAGGGTACCCGCATATCACAGGCCATACGGCGGTCGGTAGCATCTTTTTCAGAAGACAATAAGAGCCACAAAGTGCTCATTATAATCACGGACGGAGAAAACCATGAAGCCGCCGCTATCGAGGAAGCCCGGGAAGCGGCAGAAGAAGGCCTTATTACCTTTACCGTAGGCGTCGGCACGAGAGAAGGCGGGTTCATCCCAGTAGTGATTAACGGAGAGCAAGCGTACAAGATAGACCGGGCCGGGCAGCCGATACGTTCCCGCCTCAACGAAGAGGTGCTGCAGCAAATCGCTCAGGCTGGCGATGGACGCTACTTCAATCTGGCGGCTGGAAGCGAAACGGTGCTTCAGGCGCTTTCCGAGCGTATCGATCAGATGGAGAAACGCTCCTTTGAAGAGCGCAGCTACTCCGACTACGCAAGCTCTTTTCAGTGGTTCATTGGCCTGGCCCTGCTGTTGCTGCTGCTCGACTTTCTGCTTCCTTACCGGAAAACGGGAGGCGCAAATGCCGGGCAATTATTTGATCAAAATTAAATCGCGATGAAGCCCTACCTGATGCTTTTTCTACTGTTGCTGCCGGGAGGCGCGCTGCTGTCCCAGTCCGCGCACGCTTTGCTGCGGGAGGGCAATAGCGCCTACAAGGCCGGGCAATACGCGGAAGCAGAGCGGGCCTACCGCAGTGCACTGGAAGCTGAGGCAAGCGCACAGGCCAATTACAATTTGGGCAATGCCCTGTTTCAGCAGGGGCGCTACGAGGAAGCAGCCGAGCGCTATGAAGCTGCGGTGAGCACCGCCGAAGAGGAGCAAATCAAAGCCGCTGCTTACTACAACCTCGGCAACGCCTACTACCGGCAGGGCAATTACCCCAATAGCATAGAAGCTTACAAAGCTGCCCTGCGCCTGCGCCCGGAGGACAACCAAGCCAAGCAAAACCTGTTGCAGACCCAACAGGCCCTGGTGTTGAATGGTACCTTCGACCTGGCGCTGAAGCTCAAGCCACGCTACGAAAAAGCCGAAACCCTCCAGGCCGGGCAGGTGCTGGACTACGACATAACGGTGGTCAATGAAGGCGATCTGGCAGCTACCGGTGTAAGCATTATGGACATCATCCTGCCAGGCTTTCAGCTCAGCGACCCCGCGTGGCTCCCCATGGGGCAGGCCGCTGTCTATGGCAACCGCATTGAACGGCTGCCCGCGGGAGACTCCGTGACCATCAGTATACAGGTGAGGGTGACGGATCCGGAAGCAATTGATAAACTCTATAATGCTGCCGAGATTCTGGAAGCAGGAAATCGCTGGAATAAAGCCGACCAGGATTCCACCCCCGGCAATGCCAGCGATAAGCCAGACGAAGATGACTTCGATGCCGATGGCCCGCAGCAACAGCAAAGCCAGCAACAGCAGCAACAGCAAAACCAACAGCAGCAGGACCAGGAGTCTGAACAACAGGACGAGCAGCAGGCCCAGAGCTCCGGTGAGCAAGAGCAGCAAAGCCAGCAACAGCAGCAACCTGCCCCGGAAGAATCTGCGGAGGAACGGCAGGCCTCCGGAGGAGAAGCGCGCGAGATGAGCGAAGAAGAAGCCCGCCGCCTGCTGCAAATCATTGAAGAAGAGGAACTACAGGTGCTCAAAAAGCTGAAAAAGAATAAGGAACAGCCAACCAAACGGGAAAAAGATTGGTAATACTTTTGAAAACCAAACGTGCTATTATGAGAAAGTCCGTGCTTTTACTTCTGATCACAACCCTGAGCCTTTGCACGCTGATGGCTCAGCAGGAAGCCATTCGGTTTACGGTGCAGGTAAGCACCGACTCCCTGTTGATGGACAACCCGCTGCAGGTGTCCTTCTCGCTGGAAAATGCCAAAGGGCAAGACTTTGAAGCGCCTTATTTTACGGGATTTAGTGTGCTCAGTGGCCCCAATGTGTCTACCAGCATGACCGTAGTGAACGGCCGGACCACGCAGTCTGTCCGGTACACTTACCTGCTGCAACCCGAGGAAGTAGGCAATTATTACATCGAGCCGGCCAGTATCCGCGTGGATGGCGAAGTGTTCGAAACCAGCCCGGTGGAAATCCTGGTCGTGCCCAACCCGGATGGCATCCGGCAGTCGCCCAATTCCCCGATGGGAGGGCCGTTCTTTCAGTTTGAACAGCGCATGCCGGAAGGCTTTCCCTTTAACATGGAGGAGTTTGGCTTCGACCAGGACTTCTTCAACTTTCCCGGTTTTGATTTCAACTGGGAAGACATGCCCCGCCTAGAGGATATGCCAGGCTTCCGCGATATGCCAATGCCGGAAGCGCCGGAACAGCCGCAAAAGAAAAAACGCAAAACCTACAAGCTTTGATGAACCGCCTACCGTACCGCTTGCTGCTGACCGCTCTGCTGCTGTGCCTGATGCCGGGCTTTTTGCTCGCGCAAGCCCGCTTTGAAGCCCGCACAGACAGCCGGCAGGTGCTGCAGGGGAGCTATTTTGACGTAAGCTTCACCCTCTTCGATGGGAACGGCAGCAATTTTCGCCCGCCATCGTTCAGCGACTTCATCGTCGTATCCGGGCCCAACCGGTCTCTGAGTACCACCATGATCAACGGGCAAGTGACCCGGGAGGCCAGTTACAATTATACCTTACAGCCCCGTGCGCTCGGTACGTTTACCATTACGCCTGCCACTATACAGGTGGGCAAACAGCAGCTCTCTACCGAGCCCCTTTCCATTGAGGTGGTGGAAGGCAGGGATGGCGAGCTCAGCGATAACGAAAAGGTATTTATCAAAGCTGAGCTTTCTACTGATGAAGCGTACATCGGGCAGCAAATCACGCTGCAGTATAAGATCTATACTACAGTGGACCTGAAGGGCTATAATATTTTAGAAGAGGCAGAGTACCGCGGGTTTTACGCAGTAGATATGCGCCGCTATGACGGCCGGCGGTCCCGTGAAATTGTGGATGGGGTTTCTTACACCACTAAAGTCCTGAAGCAGGTAGCCCTCTACCCTCAGCAGACCGGCACGCTGACTATTGACCCTCTGCAGGCCCAGCTTTCCGTACTTAAGGAAGGGAGCAGCCGCAGCCGCAGCTTCTTCTTCAATCAGGAAGTACGGCGCATCCCGGCCAGTACAGAAGCGCTTACGGTTTCCGTCAAGCCACTGCCGGACAATGCGCCTGCTGATTTTTCCGGAGCGGTGGGGCAGTACGAAATGGAAGTGAAACTGACACCTACCAAAGCTACCACTGATGATGCTATTTCTATGCTTATGATACTGGAAGGCAATGGCGATGTGATGCGCATACAGCCGCCTGAGCTCGGCCTGCCTTCAAGCATTGAAGTTTATGACCCACAGGTGGTCAGCGAGGATAACTTCGAGCTGGGCCCGGAAATCGTAGGCAGAAAAGTGTTCGAATACCTGCTGCTGCCTAAAGAGCCGGGGCAGTTTGAATTTGCGCCCAGCTTTTCTTACTTCTCGCCTGACAGTACAAAGTACGTTACGCTGAGCAGCAAAACCTACCAACTGGACATTCGCCCGGGGGACGGGAGCACTTCTGCCTCCGTGCGTACGCAAGTGGAAGAGCCCGATGCACTGGCACCACTGAAAACAGGCCTGGAGCTATACGAAGAGCAACCGCCCTTTTTCGGGTCTGCGCTGTTTTGGGGGCTTGCAGCGCTGCCATTTCTGCTGTTCGGAGCAGCATTAGGCTTTCGCCAAATACGCCGGCAGCGCGCTAATACGGACCCGGCAGCGAAGCGCCTGCGGGAAGCACAACAGCAGGCCCGTCAACGGCTGTCCAACGCCCGTGGGCATTTGCAGCGGGGCGACAGCCGGGCGTTTTACGATGAAATTTCCAAAGCTACCCTCGGCTACATCGGCGATAAGCTGCGCATACCGCGCTCCGCTATGAGCCAGGAGGGGCTGCGCACACGCTTGCAGGAGCTGCAGCTGCCGGAAGAATTGATCAAGCGCGTCATCGATATCGTCCGGGAATCAGAAATGGCACTCTTTGCAGGCAAAGCCGGCGGGAAGGAGGAAATGCAACGTACCCTTGAACGGACGGAAGCCGCCATTACGCAGATTGAGCAGCGGCCCGCTACCCCCTGATCATTGCAATCATCTCATCCACCGAAAGCTTGGCGCTTTGGTCTGTACCCGCTAGTAGCTGATCCGCCAGCTCGCGCTTTTCCTCGTGCAGGGCTACAATCTTTTCCTCAATGGTATTTTCGCTGACAAAGCGGTAGACAGTGACCGGGCGTTGCTGCCCGATGCGGTGCGCCCGGTCGCTTGCCTGATCTTCTACGGCCGGATTCCACCAGGGGTCGAGGTGCAGCACATAGTCGGCCGCAGTCAGGTTTAAGCCCGTGCCGCCCGCCTTCAGGCTGATGAGGAACAGTTCGCCTTCACCTTGCTGAAAGGCCTGCACTGCTGCTTCCCGCTTTTTTCCCGGTGTTTGTCCGTCCAGGTACTGATAGGATATCCCCTGGTTTTTCACCCACTGTTCAATCAGTTTCAGGTGCTTGACAAACTGGCTAAAGATGAGGGCTTTATGCCCGTTTTCCAACAGTTCGAGGATGGTTGCGCCCACCAGTTCCAGTTTAGAGCTTGCCAGGTGGGTGCGGGGTTCTACCAGCAGCGGGTGGCAGGCCGCCTGCCGCAGTTTAGTGAGTTGTGCCAACAGCGTAAACCGCTTGGAGGCATCATCGGCCGATTGTATAGCGTCCAGGGCTTGCCGGCGCAGGGCTTCGTAAAACGCTTGCTCGGACTCGGAGAGCTCCACGCTTAGGACCACCTCCGTTTTGTCGGGTAGTTCGGTCAGTACTTCGCTCTTGCGGCGGCGCAGGATGAACGGCTGTATCAGGCGGCGGAGCTGTTCGCGCCGCTGTTCGTCCTTGTCGCGGGTGATTGGCTTGGCAAACTTATCATTAAAGCGCTGCTTGGAGCCCAGCAGGCCCGCGTTGAGGAAGCGGAAGAGGTTCCATAGTTCTCCCAGGTGGTTTTCGATGGGCGTACCGGTGGTAGCCAGGCGAAAGTCCGCTTGCAGTTCCATGACTGCCTGAGAGCGCTTGGTAGCGGAGTTTTTAATCGCCTGTGCCTCATCCAGTACAATATTGGCAAAGTGCAGCTCCTTCAGTGCCTCATCCACAAATGGAAGCAGGCCGTAGCTGACGATCAGCAGGTCGCCCGGCTGCAGGAGGGTCAGAACATCCACTTCCTTACTGCTTCCCAGCAGGTGGGGGCGCAATTGGGGGGCAAAACGCTCCGTCTCGCGCAGCCAGTTGCGGGTTACAGAAGCAGGGGCGATCACAAGGCTGGGGCCAATATCCGCACGGGCACTCAGCACGGCGAGAGCCTGCACTGTTTTACCCAGGCCCATGTCGTCGGCCAGGCAGCCGCCCACGCCCCATTCGGCCAGCCGCATCATCCAGCGGAAGCCCTCCTTCTGGTAAGCCCGCAGTTCTGCCTGAAACCCGGAAGGCACCCGGGGGCGGATACGCTGCGCCTTCTGTATGCGCTCCATGCGCTCTGCCCAGGCCATATCCGCTTCCAGCTCGCCCATCTCTTCAGCGAGCTGATCCATGCGCAGGCCGGCCAGAGCAGACAGCTCCAGTTTTTTGCCGCGCTGTAGCAGCATGCCGTCCAGCTCCTTCAGGCGGTCGCGGAAAGCCTCCGTGAGGGCCACAAATTCGCCTTCCTTCAGCTCAACGAAGGGAGAGTCCGACCGCCGTACGTGGTCCAGCAACCGCTGAAAATCCAGCACCTCGCCCTCGCTCAGCGAAAGGTTGCCGTCAATTTCAAACCAATCCCGCTGTTGCTGTATCTGCACGGAGAACTGGTCCATGCTGCCGATGCCCGATAAGCGGACCCGCTCGCCCTTTGGATGCTCGAGGCGGATGAGGCCGGCTTCCTTCAGGGGTTGTATTTCGAGCAGTAATTGCAGGCACTGTTCTGTATCTTCCATTTGCCATTCGTAATCCGGAGCAGGGTCTTGCTGCAGGCTCGGGCAGGCCTCAATCACAGATTGTGCGCGGTCTTTTTCGGTATCCAAATCCCGCTCGCAGGCCACCGTGCCTTCCTCAGTGTGCAGCAAACGGGTAGGCATGCCTTTGCCGGGCTTGAAGTAGTGAGCTGCCGGATGGAGCGGCTTGACGTAAAACTCAAGCTTGAAGCCTTCGCCAAATGGCAGCAGGTGCAGGCATGTCATGGGGTCTCCGGCCACCTTTTGCACTTCCTGGTCGGTCATATCGGTAGGCGTCTGAATCTGCACTTTGCCCCGCAGCTGCTGTACGATCTGTTCTACCCGGCCTCGCCCTTCCTGCGGTATAAGCACATCCTGCCCTACTGCACGGGCAATCTCCAGCTCCTCTTCGGTAATGTGGTATACCCGATAACGGGTAGGCGTTTCTTTTTCAGCTACGTAGCCTTTACGGCTTGCCCGGGGCCGGAATTGCAGGTGCAGTTCCCCGCCCCGCTCAGCAATGAGCAACTCCGGCTTGCCCCGGACGAGCTCGAGCGGGATATGCTGTGGCCCTTCTAAGTAAACATGCGGATGCTCTGCCAGTAAATACAGGGCGTGCTCAAAGTCGTACTCAAGGTGTTCATCGCCGTAGTAAAACATATCGCTGGGCAGGTGGCCCATACCGGTACGAAGGGCTTCCGTCAGTACGTAATCTTCCGCACGGATGCTTTCTGCCTCTCGCCGGATGAGCGCCGTAGGCTCCACCTTGCGCCCGGGCGACCATTTTCCACGTTTGCCGAGTTTTTGCTCTTTGGGCTGAATCGTCTGCTGTTCAAAATCGACAAACCATACCATGCGCCGGGCACCGGGCTGTACTGCCTTGCTGCCTGCTGCAGCCGGGCCGCCGCTCAGGCGTTCCAGCGCATTCAGAGTGCGCTCCCAGGCGGCCTGCCGGGGCAGGAAGTCCGTCAGGTAGTGAAAGCCGTTCTCTTCTGCCATAAACAGTGCGCTCGCCTTCCACTGTGATGCTTTCGGGTGCAGCGGCTGCAGTTCAGCCAAAACGTTGGCCGTCTCTCCGCACAACCAATCGAGCCGGGCTTCTTCCCAGCTGTCTAAATGTACAGCGTACTCTTCGAGCAGGTACGGGTCCGCCTTGTAGCCCATCCAGTAGGCAAATAGCAGCAGGAACACCTGCTCCAGAGGGTGGGCAGGGTGACTGAATAACTCCTGAAATTCTTCCAGCGCTTCTTCCTCGCTGTCTATATGAAACAACAGGAACAACTGCATACCGGCAAAAAGGTTAGGCAGCGGGCCAGACTCTACATTGGCGGTCCATTCCAGCAGCGGCTTCAGCTGTTTCATTTTGCGTTCCCTGCACTGGTACAGCAGGTAGAAGACGCCCCACAGGTCATTTTGCAGCTCATGGCCCTGTACCTGCTCCAACTTTTTCACTGCGGACGCGGCATTTTCCCAATCCCCGCGGAGCACCGAACTAAACGCCTGCAGCCCATAACCGGACGGCAGATTGCGCAGTGCCGCCGCCGCGCCTGTGAGCTGCCGGTAGTCGTTTCCTTTCAGCACGAGGGTATGCGCCAGCAAGCTGCGCAGGAATGCTCCTTCCGGCTCCCGCACATAATCCAGTTTAGCCATGCTTTGGCTCAGCGTTTCCACCGTGCCCTCTCCCCAGGTTTCTGTACATTCAAAGCTGATGGCTATGGCTTCAGACAGGAAATAGGGCTCCTGGCTTTCGAAGAAGCTGGCGTCAAAGGGTATAAAAAAGGAATTCAGTTCCTCCGTTGCCCTTGCCCTGGCATATTCATCGAAAAAAAGGAAGCGGGTAGCGGATTGTACGAAGGTGTAGTACGACTGGGCTTCCCGGGCCAAAAAATGCAGCCGGGCCCGCTTCAGGATAAAATCCAGAGATTCTTCTTCTTCCTGAAAAGACTGCAAGCCGCGGCTCAGCCCCTCTTCCCGGCGCAGGTAGCGGATCATGGACCGCAGCGCATCCGGATGTTCCATAAACAGGTAGCGCGCAGCCGGCTCCCGCCATTCATTTTTGATGCAGACGGATGAGTCCTCAATGTAGGCCATTCCGCGGCCTTCTAACTGCAACAGCTGCTGCTCGACCAGTGCCGGGGAGAAAGAGGGCTCTGCTTCCGGCCGTACGCTCATGCGCGCGAGTACCCTGCGGACGCTGCTGGAGTTTACCGGGTAGCCGATCACCGACAACACTGCCATTACCCAGAACTCATCGTTGGGAAGCTTCCCGAATTCTGCCTTCTTTTCCTGATAGGAAACACTGGTATCCATACGCCCTTCTATATTTTCTGCAAAAGTAAGGTAGGTTCGGCAGATTATACACCCTAAGCCTTAAGGATTGAAACTCTAATTCTTGATTACCGAACCTGAGAAGAGCAGCGCCCGTTCAAAACCAAATCAAAACTGCCTACCAAATGAACGTTACCCAGAAGCTTATCGACAGTCACCTGCTTGAAGGAAAAATGACCCCGGGTGAAGAGATCGGGTTGAAAATAGACCAGGCCCTGCAGCAGGACGCCACCGGAACCCTCGTTATGCTGGAGCTGGAAAGCATGGGGCTTAAGAAAGCGCAGACGGAAATCGCCGTACAGTACGTAGACCACAACCTACTGCAGGGCGACCACAAAAACGCTGATGACCACCTCTTCCTGCAGTCCGCAGCGCAGCGCTATGGCTACTGGTACAGCCGCCCGGGCAATGGCGTGAGCCACCCGGTGCATATGGAGCGCTTCGGTATACCCGGCAAAACAATGGTGGGCTCTGATTCGCATACACCGGCGGCCGGCTCGCTGGGCATGCTGGCTATTGGCACCGGCGGGCTCGATGTGGCGGCTGCCGTAGCTGGTAAACCGTACTATGTGAAGATGCCTAAAATAATGGGTGTGGAGCTGAAAGGGCAGCTGCCGGACTGGGTGAGTGCTAAAGACGTCATCCTGGAAATGCTGCGCCGCCACGGCGTAAAGGGGGGCAGAGGGTTTATCCTGGAATACTACGGCGAGGGCCTGGAATCCCTCAGCGCAATGGACCGCCATGTGATTGCCAATATGGGCACAGAACTTGGCGCTACCACCACCGTCTTTCCGGCAGATGATGCCGTATTCCGCTTTATGCGGGCTCAGGGCAGGGAGGAAGACTTCCGGGAGCTGAAGGCGGACAGCGATGCCGAATACGATGCGCACGAAAGCATCCACCTCAACGAACTGGTGCCGCTCATCGCTAAGCCGAGCAGCCCGGGCAATGTAGTGCCGGTGAGCGAAGTGGCCGGTACGCCCGTACAGCAAGTGGTGATCGGCTCAAGTGCCAACCCGGGCCTGCGTGATTTCTGGATCGTAGCGCAGATTATGAAAGGCCAAATGGCTCACGACAGCGTCTCCTTTGATGTCAACCCCACCTCCCGCCAACTGATCGAAAACCTTTCGCGCAGCGATGGCTTCCTCAACCTGCTGCACGCCGGTGCCCGCTTCCACCAGTCGGGCTGCATGGGCTGCATCGGCATGGGGCAGGCACCGGCGAGCGGTATGGTAAGCCTGCGGACCATGCCTCGCAATTTCCCGGGCCGTTCAGGTACTGCCGATGACAAGGTGTACCTCTGCAGCCCGGAGACTGCAGCAGCTGCAGCCCTTACGGGAAAAATAACCGACCCGCGCGAGCTGGAAAACCTGTTCAGTATTTCCTATCCGAAGTACACCCAGCCTAAAGACGTAATCGTCAACCGGCAAATGCTGGTACCACCGCCGGAAAACGGGCACGATACGGAACTCATCAAAGGCCCCAACATCAAATCACTGCCCGATTTCGAGCCCTATCCGAATGCCTACGATGCGCCGGTGCTGCTCAAGATGGGCGACGATGTCTCTACCGACGAAATTCTGAAAGCGGGTGCACAGGTGCTGCCGCTGCGGAGCAATATACCGGAGATTAGTAAGTATGCCTTTACGGTAATCGACGACACCTTCTACGAGCGGGCCCTCGATGCGAAGGATGCCTTTGACGGGCACGTAGTAGTGGCGGGTGAAAACTATGCGCAGGGCTCAAGCCGGGAGCACGCCGCACTGGCACCCCGGTACCTGGGGCAGAAGGCTGTACTCGCCAAAAGCTACGCCCGCATCGGCTGGCAGAACCTGGTCAATTTCGGTATACTGCCGCTGGAGTTTAAAAACCCGGAGGACTATGACAAAATACAGCAGGGGGACATGCTGGCCGTAGCTTCCGCCCGGGAAGCCATTGAAAAAGGCGAAGACCTCCACATTCGCAACCTGACCCGCAATGAGGATATCCCTGCTAAACACAGCCTGAGCGGCCGGCAGGTGAAAGTGTTGCTGCAGGGAGGCATTATCAACTTTTTTCGCGAAAGCGCTGCTACTTCCGGATAAACGGCAGTGCGAGCTGGGATTGCCGGGCGGAAATATTCAGCCAGTAGGAGCCTGCCGGAAGGTTTTCCAGAGAAATATGGTGCTGCTGCTCCCCGGCAGGCTGCCGCCCAAAACTGATCTGACGGACAATTCGTCCCTGGCTATCCACGAAGGTCGCGCGCACCTCAGCAGCCTGCTGCAGCTCAAATTGGGTAGATAAAACAGTGGTAGCCGGATTGGGAGACAGCTGCAGCTTGGAAAGGCTCGCTTCGCGCTCTACCGGAGCAGTGCCGGTGGTCACCACAGGCTTCAGGTATACCCGGTATAAGCCGTTGCTGGCTTCACTCTGCGTCCCGTCATTGATGAAGAAAATATTCGGAGCACTGCTTTCAATCCCCCCGACAAGGTATCCAATGAAGAGGCTGTCGCTCAGTTCAGCCATATTTACCGGATAGATATCCTTTGATAACGAGCTGGCAGGCAGAGTAGCAATAAACTCAGATCCCGCGCCGAGCAGTGCGGGCAGCTCGCCAACTTTCTCCTCCATCATGCTGCCATCGCTGTTGCGGCTTACGCAACCAACCGTATTGACAAACGGTACCTCCTGGTCTTCCAGCAGGCTGCCGTCTTGTTGCGGCACAAACTGGCTCATCCCCCCGAAAAAAACCGTATACATCGTTTCCGAAGCAGCATCATAAAGCGGAGCGGTTCCGCAGTGGTAATGGTTGAGGTATTGCTCGAAGTTGTTGTTTACAGCATACCCGCCCGGCAGGATATCAACGGTATTGAGGAACGGCAAATCTACTGCATGCTGAAAAACACCCGAGAATGCTGTAAAGCCCACCTTGCTGTCTGGAAAAACCTGTGGTGCCAGGTTGTAGTCTCTGCGGTGCAGCTGCATTTCATCCGTCCAGGCCTCGTAATAGCCTACAGTAAGCTCGCTGCCATCCGTTTCTACAGTAAATTTCCGCACCTGATTAGTGTACTCTTGTTCGAAGGAAGGGCCGTTGTGCGGATTGTACCGCCCGGTGAAGCGGTGCCCGCCTACCAGATAAAAGGTATCCTGCAGCTGGCCCAGGTATCCTCCGGTGACTGCCATGCGGTAGTCGGAGGTGTAGCGGAAGGCCGCAGACAAATCTCCCTCATTCAGAATAGCCTCTGCCAGCACCGGGATATCTACTACCGTCAGCTGTGCATAAGTGATATGGTCGCCCATGCTCGGGCTGTAGCCATAGCCTCCAATGATGTAGAGCTGATCGCCGTCTTGGTAAAACTCCATATTGGTGGACTGCAACTGCTCGCGCAAGGGCTCCGGCAGGCCACTCAGCGAGGCAGCATAATGCTCTCCGGTTTCGGGCTGCAGCAGTTGTATGATGGTATTGTTGCCTTCCGGCCGGAAAGAGGCAAAGGGCTGCCGTTCGTGAAGGCCGTCCTGCCGCCCTCCGATGATCAGGAGATAATCATTGTAGGTAGCAGATACAAAAGACTGTACGCCTGTAAAGCCCGGCACGCTTACCGGTTCCACAGTTACGGTGAAGGGGGTTTGGGCGGATAGCCAAACAGAGAACAGGGTGAAAATAACGAGGGAGAAGTTTCGCATGGTGGTTGATTTTTGTGCTACTTGTCTGTCTGGCAAAAATAAAAAGCCTGAAAGGCGAGGGGAGTGATAAAGGTCACCGGCACCGGAATTTTGCTAGCTTTGCGGCATAACCAATTGAAGTACCTTAGCCATTGTCGCTACTCAAAAAACTAGCCGGAGAGACAGCCATTTACGGCCTCAGCAGTATCCTTAGCCGCCTGCTGAACTTCGTCATCCTCACGCCTTTCCTGACGCGGGAGTTTGACCCGGAGCCTTATGGTGTGGTGACGGACCTCTACGCCTGGGCTGCGCTGCTGATGGTGCTGTTCACCTACCGCATGGAAACGGCCTTTTTCCGGTTTGGCAGCCGGGATGAGGACCTTGAAAAGAGCTACTCCACGGCAGTGCTTTCCCTCCTGGGCTCCACAGCGGTGCTGCTGGCCGTCTTTCTACTGCTGGCCCCGCAGCTTGCGGCCTGGCTGGAGTATCCGGAGCATCCGGAGTATGTGCGTTGGTTTGCCCTCATTATAGCGTTTGATGCGCTGGCGGCAATCCCGTTTGCCCGTTTGCGGCTGGATAACCGCCCGGTACGTTTTGCCATCGTGAAAACGCTCAACGTTCTGCTCAACCTCTTTTTCATTTACTTCTTTCTGCGCATCTGCCCCTGGCTGTTGGAGCAGGGGTATTCCTGGGCCGGCTGGCTGTACCAGGAAGAAACAGGAGTGGGGTATGTGTTTTTGTCCAACCTCATTGCCAGTGCCTTTGTCCTCTTGCTCATGCTGCCGGAATACCGTCGCCTGCAGTGGCGCTTTGACGGTGCGCTATGGCGGCGGATGCTGGTGTACGCAGCACCGCTGCTGGTGGTAGGTGTAGCGGGTATCGTCAATCAGTTCGTCGGCATCCCTATGCTCAAGCGGCTGGCCTCAGATGACCTGGAGTACAATCTGGAATTGGTGGGGCAGTACGGCGCGGCGGCCAAGCTGGCTGTGCTGATGAACCTCTTCACCCAGGCTTTCAACTACGCTGCGGAGCCATTCTTTTTCCGCAATGCGGCGCGGGATGACAAATCGGTGCTGTACGCTCAGGTGGGGCAGGGGTTTACGCTGGTAGGCAGCCTGGCTTTTCTGGGCATCATGCTGTACATGGATATCATACAGTTTTACCTGGGCGCAGACCTGCGGGAAGGGCTGCCGGTGGTACCCTTATTACTGCTGGCCTATCTGATGCTTGGGCTGTACTACAACTTCTCCATTTGGTACAAGTT
>CAJXXJ010000004.1 GCA_913062745.1 uncultured Phaeodactylibacter sp. | reverse complement strand
ACCTCCCTTGATGCAGTCAAAGGCTGCAGCCGCTCCGCAATAGCCCGGCGGGCGGCGCTGTCGGAATCAAAGGGTTGCGTATCCACCAAAAAGACTAATGCTTGGTCTTCAAGAGTATCTTCCTCATCCGGGTCAAGCGCATAAGTGTCATCCGGTAGCTGAACGGCAAGCAGTGTTGCCATGCCCGCTACGGACTCCCGCACTTTGCCGGCGGTGCTCTGTATGGGCAGGCGCAGCACCACCATCTCCGTGCGGGAGTCTTTAATGATCTCATCAAACATCGATTCCGAGCCCGGTGCCAGCACCGACCGTGCCAGCATATCCGGGTAATTGGGGTTGAAAAGCTGTACATGCGCTTTACCGGTACGGCGGGCCTGCGGGATCAGATCCGCATTAAGCAATTCTGCAATCACCGGGGCCTGCACCTCCTGCTCCTGCAGGCGCTCAATCAGGTCAATGGTGAGAAAATCAGAAGAACGCTCTTCATTTTCCGGAATAACCACAATTGCGGAAGCTTTTTGCAGGGCTGCTTTTTCAAAAGTCTCCGGGTCGTAGTAAGGGCCTACCACATGGCGAATTTTTTGCTTGCGCAAATCGCCGGGCAGCGTAGTCTCGTTCTCACTGACGATGACGATCTCTGCATCGTGGAGGGGGGCAAGGCTGCAACGTATTTCCCGAATCAAATCCGTGACGTACTCCTGCCGCCAGCCGAAGACGACGATGTGGTCTTTTACTTTTAGCGACAGCTTGCCGCTCAGCCGCTGCTCCCGCTTTTCTGCCGACATTTCAAATACCAGGCTGCCCAGTTGCGCCAGTACAAAGATGCCGCCCAGGTACATCAGCACAATAGTGGCAATACGGCCGCCGGTGCTCACTGCGGAATAATCGCCGTAACCCACCGTAGTGGCCGTCGTGATGGTCAACCAGACGGAATCGCCTATGGTCATCTCCTCGAAAACCATCATCGCGATGACGTGCAGCACCATGAGCAGCAAGAACAGCAGCCCAAGCACATAAATTTGCCGGCCCTCGTCCCCGCCCAGGGACTGACGCACCGCTCTGAACCGCCGGTTGAGTTCGTAGATAAAATGCATAGTTGGAATCGCTTTTGGGACTAAACACTGGAAAAGTGGAGATTGTGTGGAGAACTTTCGGCTTTTCCGTGGCGGAATGCTCAGCAACAGTCCCCGAATGAATTCATTTGAACTACTGCCGGGAACCTTTGGATAAGCGCTGCTCTTTCCGGTCAATCATCTGGCAGCGACAAGCTTACATTTTTCAAAGCTATGGCAAACATGCCCTTATTGCTCCACCGTTCCCCGGCCCGAAAAGTAAGCCTCCAGCTCCTCCAGTGTGCGTTCCGGCGCATCGGTGATATCGCGTATCACTTCGCCGCGCTCCAGCAGTACGATACGGCGGCATACTTCCGTGACATGCGCCAGATCGTGGCTGGAAATCAGGATGGTCATTTCCTCCGGCAGCTCGTTGATCAGTTGCTTAAGGCGGATTTGGGAGCTGGGGTCGAGATTGGCGAAGGGCTCGTCGAGGATGACGATATCCGGGTCGCCGAGCAGGGCACCGGCGATACCGATTTTCTTCTGGTTGCCCTTGGACATATTGCGGACGTACTTGCCGCTGTTCAGGATTTCTCCGTTGAAGAAGTCTTCAAACTGTTGCAGGAAAGCCAGCACATCCGCCGGGTTTTTGCCGTAAAGGCCTCCTATAAAATTGAAGTACTCTTCCGGCGTCAGGAAGCCGATAAGAAAGGAATCGTCTACGAAGGCCCCGGTGTAGGTTTTCCAGTCTTCAGACTGCGCCACATCCGCTCCTTTGGAGAGCACGCGGCCACTGCCGGGCTGTATCAGGTCGAGCAGTAGGCTGAACAGGGTTGTTTTGCCGGCTCCGTTGTTGCCCACCAGGCCGAAGCGCTGGCCGGGCTCAATGCGTAGTTCGGGGACATTCAGGACGATTTTATCGCCGTACTGCTTGCTAAGATTTTCGATGTTAATCATAGGTATTTCTACTGTTTGTAGCTGTCAATGAGAATATGCTTGCGGGCTTTCAGTTGCTGCTCGATGCGCCGGAGGAGCGGCTGATGCATCAGCAACCCGAGCAGGCCAAGCCCACCCATGCTGAGCTGCGCCCACTGAAACCCAGCCAGTACCGCTACCGGAAAATAGAGGAGAAGCGGCAGCAGGAAAGCAGGGAGCAGGAGTACGAATTGCGAGCCGCTTACCCCTTCCCAGTTCATAAATGCGCTTTTCTGCGGATCCACCGCCTTTGAGTTGTAGGTAGCCAGAAACAGGACGAAGTATACCGTAACTCCGGCCACAAAAAGACTTCCGGCAATTACTACGGGAATCAGGTGTACGTCCAGCAGGCCGTAGAACAAACAAATGCACAGGGTGATCAAATTGAAGGTTTGAAAGAGATAAAACTTGGCCTTCAAGTAATCATATAAAGTGGCGTTACGCGTCATCAGCAACGAAAAATACTGACTCTCCCAGGCGATGAGGAACTGCCCGTAGTTGATCATTGGAAATGAAATGGCAATCGCCATCAACATAAAGGTGTAGGAGGAATGTACATCGCCGTCGCCATCCCCGATAAACATCAGAAAGGGATAAAGCACAAAAAAGAGGCTCATGATGAGCATCGTCTTAGGCCGTTTGTTGCGCCAGATTTGCAATAGCTCCAGCTGCATGAAGTGCCCGGCTTTGCCCAGGCGCCGCAGCGCACTGATCCCTTCTGTGCTTTCCACGCGTTCGCTGCGCTGTTCTGCAGTATCCAGATAGGAGTAATAGTGCAGTGCCCGGTACATGATTACGTAAGCCACCGCGGCTAACAGCAGCGGGAGCACCGACAGCAGCGGATTATCCAGAATGGCCTGCATCAAAGCTGCGAAGCCGTCCGAAAGCGGCAGCACCTCTTTAATATCCAGGGTTAGCAGCCCACCCAGCAACAGTAGTGCCCCCAGTATGGCAAGTGGCCGGATATTGAACTGCCGTTTGAGGTAAAATGCCAGGTAATGATTGAACAGGCTGAAGCCGACGATAGCCAGCACCCAGGCGGTACCGGAAGCTGTGCCCAGCTTGTGGAAAACTACCTTGACGGCAAAAGGCACCGCCAGCACCAGCGGAAAGAGGTTAGCGATGTTGAATAAGGATCGAAGCAGCAGATAGTGGTAGAGCCTGGTGCGCCGGATAGGCAGTACCAGATAAGGCTGTATGTGCAATACCGGAAAGCTCTGCACCACAAAGCGGAAGATCAATCCGGCAATAAGGGTATACAATAAAAAGCCATTGGCTACCTCAATGATATCCTGCCCGGGAAAAGACTCCCCCAGAATAGCATCCAGGAAGAAACCCAGGACAAGGAAATTGAGCAGCAGGTACAGTGCCAGCAAAGCCACGAGGATATTGACGACGAGGCTCCGCTCCCAGAAAGCAGAGCGCAGCTGCGACAGCACGCTTTGCCGGAGTAAACGAAACAGCATAGTGAGGTTTTCTTCAGTTCTCACTCAATGTACGCAGTTCCGGCTACGGCCTGCAACGATCTTCTATAATCCTGCTCATTTTTTCGATAACCGGACGGCTCTCGTCAATCTACCTCTTCGTAGTCGATGTAGTCATCATCGTTTTTGCCGGAGGCGCTGCTGTCCCGGTGATGGATTTTCTGGTCTTCGTCGCGCTGCCCGCTATTGAGGGAGTTGGCTCCGAAGAAATAGCGGTAGAGTACGTAAACGATCAGTCCGGTCAGGAGTAGTTTTAACATAAGCGGTATTCTTTGCTAGTTACAGAACAACATAAGCCCTACAAAAAGGTGAGCCCGATTGAACCCAATCGGGGATTTGGTTTATATAACCTCCAGAAAACGCAAAGCTGTGCTGCATAGCCAAGCCCCACTGCAATTTTTTTTTACTTTTGCAATTCAAAAAACAGGCGGCAGCAGAGCAGGTTTACCCCTGCTGCTGACCACCGCACAAAAATCCATCAAGTCAATGGGATCAACAAACCGCTTACACACTATCGCCGGCTGGCTGGTCTTTGCCATCGCAATGACGGTCTATTTCTTCTCGGCTGAACGGACGGGCAGCCTGTGGGACTGTGGGGAATTTATCCTGGGAGCGTACAAACTGCAGGTGGTTCACCCGCCCGGTGCGCCTTTATTCATCCTCGTGGGCCGCATGTTCACCTGGCTGGCAGAAGTGTTTTCTGACAACCCTGCGGATATCGCTTTCGCAGTCAACCTCATGTCCGGTATGTGCACGGCCTTTGCGGCTGCATTCGTTTGCTGGATTACCATCATCCTGGGCCAGATGGCGCTCGTAGGCCGTGATGGCAGCCCGGACAGCGGACAGAACATAGCGCTCGCAGGTGCCGGCATCGTAGCTGGCCTGACTACCGCTTTTGCTACTTCCATCTGGTTCTCGGCTGTGGAAGGCGAGGTGTACGCTATGTCCACCTTCTTTACTACCCTCACGCTGTGGGCGATGATGAAGTGGTATCGGTTGCCGGACTCACAGGCAGCAGACCGCTGGCTGCTGTTTACGGTATACGCAGCCGGTCTGTCTACCGGAGTCCACCTCCTGAGCATCCTTACTTTCCCGGCCCTGGCACTTTTCTACTACTTCAAGAAAAACCAAACGCACAGCTGGAAAGGCATTTTGATCGCAGCTGCCATTGGCGTAGCCATTATCGTGGCCATTCAGAACTTTGTCATCGTCGGCATCCCGGGCCTGTGGTCCACCTTTGAGCTGATGATGGTGAACGGGCTGGGGCTGCCTTTCCACTCCGGCATTATTCCGACTGTACTGCTGGTAGGCGCTATCATCGTGCTGCTGCTGATGTACGTACACGAAAAGATCACCTCACCGGTACCGATGTACGCCCTCGCCGGCGTCTTTGTACTGATTGCGCTGTACGCGGAAAGCACAATGGGCGGCGGCCGCCTGTGGCGTTTGCTGGGCCGGGCGGCTGTTATTGCCGGTGCTGGCTACTTCATGGGTACCATCGTGAATAAATACCGCCGCGAAGCACAACTGTTTGCGGTGGGTGCAGCCCTGGTCATCGTAGCCTTCTCCTCCATAGGTGTAGTGGTTATCCGCGCCAATGCAAGCCCGCCGGTCAATATGAACGCGCCGACGGATGCTATGCGCCTGCTGCCTTACCTCAACCGGGAGCAGTACGGCGAGCGGCCGCTGCTGCGGGGCCCGCACTTTGAAGCACGGCCAGTGCAAACCGAGGTGGAAGACCGCTACGGACGTGCCGGTGACAAGTACGATATCGTTGATCAAAAGATTTCTTACATCTACCGGGATCAGGACAAAATGCTCTTCCCCCGGGTAGGCGACTATACACAGGGGCGCCCGCAGCTCTATAAACAGTGGCTCGGGATGGACCCCAGCAAACCACTGCCTCCGGGCCGGCCTAATCAGGGCGACAACATCAGCTTCCTGGTCAACTACCAGCTGGGCTGGATGTACTGGCGCTACTTCATGTGGAACTTTTCCGGCCGGCAAAACGGCGAACAGGGCTTCTACCCCTGGGATAAATCTTCCGGCCACTGGATTTCGGGCATTGACTTGATTGACGAAGCCCGGCTTTACAACCAGGATAAACTGCCGGAAGCCGTCGAAAACGAGCAGGCGCGCAACGAGTACTACATGCTGCCGTTCCTGTTCGGGCTGATTGGGCTGTTCTTCCACATCAAACGGCGGCAGAATGAGTCGATCGGGCTGCTGGCGCTGTTCGTTATTACCGGTATCGGTATTATCATCTACTCCAATCAGCCGCCTAATGAGCCCCGTGAACGGGATTATGTACTGGTGGGCTCCTTCTTCACCTACGCGATCTGGATCGGCATGAGCGTGCTGGCGCTCTTCTCGTTGCTGCGCGAGCGGGCTAAACTGGGCGGCCCGGTGGCAGCAATTGCAGCTGCGGCCATCATCCTCGTCGCACCGGCACTGATGGGCTTCGAAAACTTCGATGACCACAGCCGCATGCACCATACCGGCGCGCGCGACTACGCTGCCAACTTCCTGGAAAGCGTGGAAGAGGACGCGATCATCTTTACCTACGGAGATAATGATACCTACCCGCTTTGGTACGCACAGGAGGTGGAAGGCATCCGTACGGACGTGCGGGTGGTCAACCTGAGCCTGATTGCTGTAGACTGGTACATCAATCTGTTGCGCCGCAAGGTGAACGACTCTCCACCTATCAAGCTGACGATCCCGCCGGATGCTATCCGGGGCGACAAGCGCAATCAGGTGTTCTATTACAACCCGAGCGGGCAGGACCGCCCGATGACGCTGCAGAATCTCATCCGCTTCATTGGCGAAGACCACCCGATTAACCTGCCGTTCTCTTCCGGAGCGCGCGAGGTGGAAAGCTACTTTGATTCCCGGCAGATTTATATTCCGGTCAATAAGCAGCAAGTCCTCAGCGCCGGCGTAGTCAGCGAAGCAGATACTGCTAATATTGTGGATGCTATTCCGCTGCAGCTTCAGGATAAAGACTATCTCATCAAGGATGAGCTGGCTATTCTCGACCTGATCGCTTCCAATATCTGGGAGCGCCCGATTTACTTTGCCGTAACCAGCCGGCAGGAGAAACTCTTCGGGCTTGACGACTACATGCAGCTGGAGGGCCTGGGCTTGCGCCTTGTGCCGGTTAAGTCGCAGAGCGAGCCGCAGTACGGCATCATCGGCAGCGGCCGGGTGCATACCGAAAAGGTGTATGAAAACGTCATGGAGGAATTCAAGTGGGGCAACTTTGATGAGAAGCGCCTCTTCGTAGACCGCAGCTACGCACCTAGCGTACAGAGCCACCAGCTGATGATGCGCCGGGCGGCTCTGCAGATGGTGCGCGAAGGCAAAAAAGAAAAGGCCGTAGAACTGATCGACAAGTACTTCGAAGCCTTCCCGGATATGAACTTCCCGTACGACTATCGGGCGTTTTATATGATCGATGTGTACCTGCGGGCGGATGCCTATGACGAGGCAAAAGAGCATATGGAGATTTTGGCACAGCGCATGGCTGATGCACTCGACTTCTACAGCTCTATCGAAGCGCAGGTACTGGAGGGGAGCTTCCAGCAAGACTACCTGCTGGCTATGCGTACAACGGATGACCTCAAGCGCGCTGCCCGGCAGGCCGGTGATGATGAATTCGCACAGGAGCTGACCGAGCTGTTCGAGCCTTACAGTATGATACCAGACCAAAACAGTATACCAGGCAATGGCGGACGTTAAGCAAATCGCAATCGGTTGCGACCACGCGGGCTTTCCTTACAAGGCCCGCATCGTCGCGATGCTGCAGCACCGCGGCATCGAAGTACAGGATTTTGGCACCCACTCTGAGGAGTCTGTAGACTACCCCGACTTTGTGCACCCGGTAGCGGAAGCAGTGGAGAGCGGAAGTGCCGCTCTGGGCATCGTCATGTGCGGCAGCGGAAACGGTGTGGCTATAACGGCCAACAAACATCAGGGCATCCGCGCGGCGCTCTGCTGGACGCCGGAACTGGCCGAACTGGCCCGGCAGCACAACGATGCTAATGTGCTGGCGCTGCCGGTACGCTTCATCACGGAAGAAACGGCCATGGAGATTGCCGAAGCTTTTCTGAGTGCTGAATTTGAAGGTGGCCGGCACGAACGGCGGGTCGGTAAAATTGCCTGCAGCGGATAAGCCGGAACGAAAAGCCGCATAAAAAAAGTGGTTAGCGCCCCCGAATGGGTACTGACCACTTTTTTTGTTGTTGACTGCGAAGAAGCGTAAACCTGCCCGCTAAAATCACAAAAGGGCGAAGAACCGAGGTTCTCCGCCCAATTTGTGTGGACCATAGCCAATCCTTACCCCCCAGAAAGAAAAGGCCAGGTCACTTCTTAAATGCATTTGTAAAACCTATTGCGCGAGCAACGGACTGACTACCCCCCAGTATCAGCCTCGCTGCTCACAACAATAGACTTTTGCAGATTGCCGAAGCAATAAGCATCAGATCTTCGTGAAGGCACCACGCATTTTCAGGCCGCTGTGCAGCACATCGTATTCGGTGCCTGATTATCTCTTGATTTGAAGTTTTGGTACGTAGACAGGAGGCTATTGCCCTCGGGGAATTAAAAATTCTCCCCCTCTTTTTTTTGTAGTATAGCTCTTTTGAAAGGGATTTTTTATCCCGTTGCTCTCTTTGGGCGCAAATTAGGCATTTCTGCTATTTTTTTCAACCGCTTGTTGCAATTTTGTGTAAACAGCTTGTTGCTCTCTGCCTTTCGGCTGCGCACGCCTCTTTGTACGGCAGTATTTGCAAGAGGTTACGTCAAGTTGTCAGTTTTTTTTAGCTGGCACAGGCTTTGTACTGATGGGTATAAAAAAAGTAGGAGCTATGCCAAAAGGTAACATATCTGTTCAAACGGAGAATATCTTCCCGATTATCAAGAAGTTCTTGTATTCTGACCACGAGATATTCCTCCGCGAATTGGTGTCCAATGCCGTAGACGCCACGACTAAACTTAAAGCACTTTCCCGCCGCGGCCAGACTACCGGCGAGCTCGGGGATACCACCATCGAAATCCTGATCGATGAAGAGGCAAAGACCCTGACCATCCGGGACAAAGGCATCGGCATGACCTCCGAAGAGGTGGAAAAGTACCTGAACCAGGTGGCTTTCTCCAGTGCTGAAGAGTTTCTGGAAAAGTATAAAGACGATGCCTCCATCATCGGGCATTTCGGCCTCGGGTTTTATTCGGCCTTTATGGTAGCCGACAAGGTAGAAGTGCGCACCCTGTCTTACCAGGAAGGAGCAGGCGGCGCTACCTGGGTCTGCGAGGGCAACCCGGAGTACTTCCTGGAGGAAAACGACAAATCAAGCCGGGGGACTGATGTTATCCTCTACATCAATGAGGAGAACAAAGAGTTTCTGGAAGAGCACCGCATTCAGCAGTTGCTCGACAAGTATTGCAAATTCCTGCCTGTGCCTATTAAGTTCGGCACCAAAACCGAAACGGTGACGGAAGGCGAAGGAGACGACGCCGAGGAAAAGCAGATTGAAGTCGACAACATCATCAACAACCCGGACCCGGCCTGGCGCAAGCAGCCGGCAGACCTGACGGACGAAGACTACAAGTCATTCTACAACGAGCTGTACCCTTTCAGCACGCCGCCGCTGTTCTGGATTCACCTCAACATCGACTATCCGTTCAACCTGACGGGTATACTGTACTTCCCTAAGCTCGGCAATAACTTTGAGCTGCAGAAAAACAAGATACAGCTGTACAGCAATCAGGTGTACGTCACGGATGATGTCAAGGAAATTGTACCGGAATTCCTGACGCTGCTGCACGGTGTGATTGATTCTCCTGATATTCCGCTGAACGTGTCCCGCAGTTACCTGCAAAGCGACAGCAACGTGCGTAAAATCACCGGCTACATCACTAAAAAAGTAGCAGATAAGCTGGCAGAGCTTTACAAGAAAGACGAAGAGAATTTCAAGGCTAAGTGGGACGACCTCGGCGTATTCATTAAGTACGGAATGATCTCCGACGAGAAATTCTACGAGCGGGCCCTGCCGTTTTCGCTGCTGAAGAGCATTGACGGCAGCTTCACGCCGGTGGAAGCCTACAAGGACAAGGTGAAGGAGCAGCAAACCGATAAATACGATAAAATCGTGGTGCTGTACACCAATGCTCCTGAGCAGCACGACAGCTTCATCTCCGCGGCGAAGAAGAAGGGCTACGATGTGGTCTTATTCGATAATGTGATCGACAACCATTTCATGCAGCATCTGGAGCAGAAGTTTGGAGATGTGACTTTCGTGCGCGTCGATTCGGATACGGTGGACAATCTGGTGCAGAAAGACGAGGAGACCGAATCCGTACTGAGCGAAGAGCAGCAGAACAAGGTCAAAGAGCTGTTTGAAAAAGTAGCGGACAAACCGGGCAATACGGTGGTGATGAAAGCCCTCTCTCCGGAAGATCAGCCCGTTACCATCACCCGGCCGGAGTTTATGCGCCGCATGAAGGAAATGCAGACGCTGCAGGGTATGCAGTTCGGTGACTTCCCGGACAGCGTGAACGTAGTGGTCAATTCCAACCACCCGCTGATTGCCAGCAAACTGGCAGGGCAGGAAGAGGCAGAAGGTACGCAGGAAGTGGCCGACTATCTTTACAAGCTCGCTTTGCTCAACCAAAATATGCTGACCGGTGCGGAGCTTACTGCTTTCATCAACAAGAGTATGAATTTCCTGAAATAATCAGGAAAAGGAAACCACGGTGCAACTGCCGGGCGGCGCTATGCTGTCCGGCAGTTCGTTTTTTTACCGCAGCGCTTCGTAGAGCTTTTCTGCTTCGGCGCGGTAGTCCGGCGCGGTCCGGATTAGTTGTTGCAGCAGTGCCTCTGCCTTCGGCTTCTCTCCAAGTTTCACATGTGC
Source organism: uncultured Phaeodactylibacter sp. (assembly GCA_913062745.1). Lineage (GTDB taxonomy): Bacteria > Bacteroidota > Bacteroidia > Chitinophagales > Saprospiraceae > Phaeodactylibacter. The sequence continues at coordinate 10,550 of CAJXXJ010000004.1, read as the reverse complement.
CAGCGCCAGGTACCATAGCAGTTCACTGCGCTGCGGATATGCTTCGTACAGCTGCTGCAGCACATTTCTGGCCCGGCGGCTTTTGCCTGCCCCCAGCAGTGCATTTGCCCAAAGCAGATGCGCGCGGTCGTCTTCCGGATAGCTTTGAAGGTAATTGCTGAAATGCGGCAAGCTCGACGCGAAATCGCTCTCCAGGTAATAAGCCAGGGCCTGTTGCAGCTCCGGCTTCCCTTCCAGCGGATTAATGCCGCGGGCACCGCGCAGGGTAAGGTAGGAGGTGGAAACCGGCTCAAAATAGGCTATAAACAAGTGCTCATCCGTTTTAGCAGTACGGTACTGTATCAGAGCGTAAGCTCCGGCCAGCAGGAGTACGGCGGCCGCAGCCCAGTTTGGCCATCGCCAGCTGTTGTTGATGCCGGAGCGGTGAAAGGTATCCGGCAATTCAGAAAGTTCCTCTTCCAGCACAGCTCCATCTGCCGCCCCGGCCAGGCCGTCCACGGCATCCGAGCACAGCGGGCAATCCAGCAGGTGGTGCTCAATCGATTGGCGTTCCTCCCGGGAACACTGCCCGTGGAGGTACTGCCTGAGCTCACGGCGGGAAAGGCACGTGCGCTCCTTAAAAAATATGTTTTTCATTCTCCAGACTTGTTATTCCTCACTTGCTAAATCATTTTTTAAAATTATACTCAGCTTGCGCTTGCCATTTTGCAGATAGCTTTTAACCTGTTTCAGGCTGTAGCCGGTTTCTTCGCTAATGCTTTTGTAGCTGCGCTCTTCAAAGAAAAAGAGCTCCAGGCATTCCGCCTGTGCCGGCTCCAATTGCTCCAGTGCATCGGCAAGCTGATCGAGCAGTTGAGGGTGTTCTCTGCTAAGGAGTCGCGTCAACCCTTCATTTTCCATAAATTTTTCAGCACTTTTTTCAAAAAAAGTGGAATCCTCCTGGAAAACCGGGGATTGAGCCCGCTTCCGGTAGTAAGAAATACAGGTATTGCGCGCTGTTACGTACAGCCAGCTGCGCAGATTGTGAATCGGCTTTTCACGGGGAAGGTGGAGTAAGGCTTCAAACACCTGCATGGTAGCGTCTTTACTGTCTTGCGAATCGTCGAGCGCTTTTTTGCAGGTACCGTATACCAGGTGTACGTAACGGTCGTAAAGCTCGTCAAAACAGGCACGCTCACGGGAAGCCCGCCAGTGCTGCAGCAACTTGTTATCCTCCCACCTTTTGTAGTCGGAGCGGGCCGAAGAGCGTACGAAGAGCTTCATCCCTCTAAAATAAGGAATAAAAAGCAAAAGCAAGTATAAAAGTCGGAGCATCAGTGACAAAGCAGCAGATTGCCGTTTCTTTGCCGAAAATGACTGAGCGCGAAAGCAACCACTCTGATGATGCGCTGCCCTGTCTGCAAACAAGCGGCAGAGCATCACCGGAGGGGATGTCCGTTACCGGAACTTAAGCGTATTGATGATGTAATCCAGATGCTCCATCAGGTCGCGTTTGTCCTCGCCGGGGGCATGCAGGAAACCATCGATGAACAGCAGCTCATTGGTATTCGGGTTCAGCACCATATAGCTGATGAAGGAGCCGCCCATGTAATCTCCCACAATCTCCCAGATACCCCGGGCTTCCACCGCAAAGTTGCCATTCACTTTGGTGGTATTAAAGACGATCGGCAGGTCTTCATTATTCACCCGCATATAGCTGTCCTCGATGGTGGAGGAAATGTACTGCCGCCCGATAGAATCACGAAGGGAAAGCAGATAGGCTTCCGTAAGCTGCGCCTTGTCTTCGTACTTCATTTTTTTGAGCAGCAGGTTCTGAGAGGTCTTATCCGTTTCTTTCCGCATCCAGATCACCTCTCCGTCATTGACCGCCATGAAGTAATCGTTCGGAAGGCGCAGCTCCACCCCCATGCTGTCGCGCACCTCCTTGATCAGGCTGTTGTTGACCCCGTCGAGGTAGATGTAGGATTCCAGCTTCTTTTTGTCAAACTCATTGACGCGGCGCTTCACGGCCGGAAAATTTGCCTTGAGCGCATCAATGAGCGCATCCCGGGAGTAAGCAAACTGATAAACCAGCAGCTGCCCCTTAGCCCATTTGTCCCGGCCAGCGGCGTTGTTGATTTCCAGGTTGTCCCGCGCCTCGTCCGTTTTCTGCTGCCCCACATCTTTGCGGATTACCTGGCTGGTCGGCGAATCTTCCTCGGCGAGGTTAGCGACAAACATGTAGGTACGCAGTTCTTTGCGCAGCGGGTCTTTCTTCAGGTCCTCCGGCGTAAAGTGGCGCAAGTCAAAAACCGGCTCCGGCTGCGGCAACAGCGGGTAGGCGGATGAATAATAGTAACGCAGGGTATCGCCCACATGACTGTCCCAAAGCTCCTGGTCCATCACGACCACAATCTCGTTGAGCTGGCCAAAGGCAGTAGGCACCGCGCGCATACCGCGCTGCGCTTCTTCTGTGCAGTTGGTCAGCATCAGCAATGGGAGTACAAAGAGCAATAAACGGGCATATTTTATCATGAAGTTGTTTGTTTGATCCATGGCTTGATATTCCATGCCTTAAAGTTATAGTTTTTCAAACAGGGAACCATACCACAGATGCAGCAGAAGAAAATTTTGGCGCATCCGGAAGGCATCGCTCCTGGTTAATAAAAACTTAAAGCCATCATTGTTTGCCTGCACCGCTTCCATCCCTCGGATTGAGAATTGTCATTTCAAATAAAAGGCCGTTCCGCCTATCTTGAGCACATTAGTTATGTTCTACGGCCCTTTAAACCACTCAGGCATGCGATACTTACTGGCCACAATACTGCTCTTTGCCGCTACGCTGCTCGTTGCGCAGCGGGTGGGGCTCAGCCTTCGCTCGGGCATTACGGCAGTACAGCTCCATGACCCGCAGCTTAGCCCCCGCCTTTTATCCGGCAGCAGCATGCTTACCGGATTGGCTTTCGCCAAAATATCCGAAGAGCGCTGGCAGCAATTGCAGCTGAGCTACGCCTCCGCCTGGCTGCACAGCCCGGTAAGCCATACTTTTGCCGCAGGCTCCAACACCAACCGCTTCCACCTCGGCCAGTTTACGCAGCGAGAGCTGTGGGCTTTGCACCGCCAGGAACCCCTGACCCTCTACGGCGGCTTTTTGGGGCACGCGACCATTGCCTACCGGAGACACCATTACCTGGCTGGTATTTCCGAAGACCAATTTGAGGGTGCCATTGGATTCGGCCCGGCTGCCGGAGGCTTGTGGCATTGGAGGCCGGGCCTGCAGCTACAGGCGCATCTGGGCTGGGCCTTGTTCAACTACGTGGCCAGCAAAGATTACAGCCCACGCTACTTCCAACGGGAGATGCTGAGCCGGTGGTCCAATTTCAGAGGCCCGGGGCAGTATACGCTGCTGCAGCTCGGCGGTGGCGCTGAACAACGGCTGAGCAGCAGGCTATCTCTTGCGCTGCATTACCAACTCCAATACTACGAGTACCTGCACGTACAGCAACTGCAGCACAGCGTACTGCTGGGCGGCGTGCTAAAACTGGGAAAACATGAATAAATCGGCATTCTTGCTGCTCGGGCTTTTGCTCACCCTCCCCGCCTGTCTCCGGGAAGAGGCCAGTACCACTTCCGCCGCGTTATTTGAGGAGCTATGGGAAGAATTTGACCGTCACTACGCCTACTTTACCTACAAGCAAGTGGACTGGGAAGCAGCCTACAGCCGATATGCTCCACAGGCAGCGGCGGCCAGCCCTGCGGAGCTGCGGGGTTTGCTCTGCCAGATGCTCAGCGAGCTGCAGGACGGGCATGTCAACCTGTACACCCCTGAAGGCAGCTGTGGTTACCGTTTTTGGGCGAAAGCCCCTGCCAACACTCCGCTACACGCTGCCGGCTACCTGAGTGGGCTGACCAGCCTGAGCCCGGCCCTTGCTTACGGCAGGCTGCAGTCCCGCCCGGAAATAGCTTATCTGCGTATCGCGCGCTTCAGCGGAGAGGAGGCTGATTTTGCCGGTATTGATGACATCCTCCGGGAACTGGCTGACACCAAAGCGCTGCTGATCGACCTGCGGGACAACGGCGGCGGCTCTGACCGGTTTAGCGAACTGATCGCCAGCCGCTTTGCTACTGAACGCCGGCTGTACCGCCGGTTTCGCTACCGCAACGGGCCCGGGCATGATCAGTTTTCGGACTGGATAGAGGACTTTATTCAACCGGCCGGCCCGGCAGCTCCCTATACTTCCCCCGTCTATTTGCTGACCAACCGCCGCTGCTTCAGCGCTACCGAAGATTTCATCCTCGCCATGCGGCAGTACGAGCAGGTGCAAAGCGTAGGCGACACAACCGGCGGCGGCTCGGGCAACCCCATCTTCCGGGAGCTGTCTAACGGGTGGGTGTACCGGCTTTCGCACTGGCAAATGCAGGGCCCGGACGGAGCTTCGTTTGAGGGTATTGGCTTGCCGCCAGATCATCTGCAATGGATCAGCCGGGAAGACAGCCTCGCTGCCCGGGATGCGATCCTCGAGCGTGCGCTAAGCTTAATTGACTAACAATCAGAGCCGTTTTACCGCCCATTCCAGCTTACCGGACAGCGTAGCCGGTGCCGGATAGTCCTCCCCGATTTTCACGCCATGCTCCGCCTGCTCTTCCTCGCTCATGGTGAATGGCGCGTATAGCTGAGGCACTGGCACATCCCGGAGCTCGGGCAGCCATTTCCGCACGTACTCGCCTTTCTGGTCGTACTTTTTGCTTTGCCAGATGGGGTTGGTAAAGCGTTGTTCTGTGGCTTGTGTATTCCAGTTGAGCCAGTTGCTGCATACATCGTAGTCAATAAGCCGGGCCTCAAACCAGGCGGCGCCCCACGTCCAGTTGATGCCGTATTCCTGAGCCAGAAAACTCGCGTGGTTGACCCGCCCCCGGTTAGACATGAAACCCGTTTGATTCATTTGCCGCATGTGGGCATCCAGAAAAGGGATGCCGGTCTGCGCCTTTCGCCAGCGCTCAAACAGCTCCTTATCCTCTTTCCACGCGCGCTCCCGCCCTTTGATCCCTTCCGGGAAAAACATCCGGTTGCCGTGCCGCATGCCGAGGTACTGAAAAAATTCCCGCCATTTTAGCTCGAAGAGGAGCCAGTAGGTGGAAATATTCTTCCTGACGGTTGCTTCATAGCGCTTATTTTCCCGGTACACCAGACGGGGTGAGAGGCAGCCGTGCGCCAGATAGGGCGAAAACTTGGAGCTGTAATCATCGCCCAGAGACTGATTGCGGGTCCACTTGTAGCGGGTGAGGGCTTCGGTATCAAAAAAGTAGTGCTGCAGGCGCTGCAGTGCAGCAGTTTCTCCACCCGGATAGGCAGGTTGCGGTTCAGCATACAGCCCCAGGTCGGGAAGGCCGGGAAGGGGGGCTTCTTCCTTTGGCGGCAGCAGGGGGAACCGGGCTACTTCGGGCAACAGTTCCCGCACTCGGCTGCGGCGGAGGTGCTTCCGGAAAGTTTTGAAGGTGGCAGGCGTCTGCTGAGGAGAGAAATCCAGGTCATCCGGATGGTAGAGAAGGTGGCTCCATTCCCGGTTGAAAAGGCAGCCAAGCGGAGCAACTGCCCGCTGTACAGCGGCAGCGCTGCGGCGTTCTTCCCAGGCGATGTCTCGTTGGGTATAAATCGCTTCGATCTGGTACTCACGGACCAGCTCAGGCAGTAGCTTTTCCGGATGGCCGTAGCCAATCAGCAGCGCGCCTTCTCTGCTTTGCAGGCGCTCCCGCAGGTCCTGCAAGCATTGCAACAGAAAAGCGGTACGGTTAGCGCCGGTTTTCCGGAAACCTAACGGGAGCTTCCGGAACCAGCGGGGGTCGATGATAAAAACGGGAAGGATCGCATCGCTCTCTTGCAGAGCACGATGGAGCACCGGGTTGTCGTGCAGGCGGAGGTCTTTGCGAAACCACAGCAGGCTGCGTTTCGGCATAGTCGAGTTTAGAAAGGTAACGGAAGGGCGTGCACATGGTTTAGCACAGCCCTTTCGTCAGCTTTCTGCTTGCGCATATCAGGCCCGGCGGCAGACCTGATCGATGTAGTCGCTTGCGCCGGGCTTGCTCAGCAGGTTGCTCAGTACTTCCTTAGCGCGGAAGAGCTGGGCTTTGACGGTGCCGAGCGGGATGTCGAGTTCGGTGGCTATTTCTTCGTAGCTGAGCTCCTCGAAGTAACGCAGCTCAATCATCAGGCGGTACTTGCCGCTGAGCCGGCCGAGCAGGTCGCGCATCAGCTGCAGGCGCTGGTCACGGATGAAATCCTGCTCCGGGTCGAGGGTATAAGATGGAATACTGTGCGAGTAGTCGGTGCTGCTTTCTCCGTCAATCGGCTCATCGATTGACAGCATGTGCAGGCGCTTCTTGCGGATATGGTCAATACCATTATTAATGGCGATGCGGAACAGCCAGGTGCTAAAGGCGTAGCGCGGGGTGTAGCTCGACAGTTTGTCGAATGCTTTGCCGAAAGCCTCGATCGTGAGGTCGTCGGCATCTTCCCGGTTGTTGACCATCTTCAGCATCATGTGGAAGATCGGGCTGCGGTAGCGCTCCAGCAGAATCTGGTACGCTTTTTGGTTGCCTTTAATAGCGGCTTTCACAATGGTGTAGTCCTCAGAAGCGGTAGTTATGTTAACCGCGTTGAAGTTTTTGGGCTGGGTCTGTACTGCTATGTCCATGGTTCCTTTGTTTTAAAAAGGGCCGGCGCGAAGAGCAGGTAGTATAGGATGTACAGGGTGTCAAAAATGGGGACCCAGAAAAAAAGTGAGGGGTCACGTAGTTTTCTCAATGTTAAAAAGTACACCGTAGAGACTACCACTATCCGTGCCAGATAGTTAAAGATTACGATTATTGCCAAGTTGTAAAATAGGATAGAGGCAAGGCCGAATACATAGTGGCCGAAGTGGCTGGCAGATAGCGCACCAAGCAAAAGCTTGTGCTTCCAGCGGTATCGGCTTCCTGTGCTCAGGTGCCTCCTTTTTTGGCGATAGTAGCCTCTCCAACTACTTTTTGCTCTTGAAAAAACGAATGCATCGGGGCTCATGATGACCCGAGTGTTGCTTGCTGTCGCTACCTGATTGATGAACAAATCATCATCTCCGGAAGTGACATCAGCGTGCATGGCGAAACCTCCTGCTCGATGAAAGAGGTAACTGCGGTACGCTAAATTGCGACCTACGCCCATATAGGGCATGCCAACGAATGCAAAGGAAAGATATTGGATAGCAGAATAGACGGTCTCAAAGCGAATAAAGGCATTCAGCATGCCTTTCCCACGTAAATAAGGGCTGTATCCTAGCCCGATTTCCGCCCTATCCCGAATGAATGCTTGTGTTTGCTCCAGCCATTTGGAGCTTGCCGGGCGGCAATCGGCATCAGATAATAAAAGAATTTCATGTTTTGCAGCTTTGATGCCCTTGCTCAGAGCTGCTTTTTTCCCACGTGCATCTTTGGTAGTGATGCTTATGAGACGCAATATGGGGCTTTTTTGCTGAATCTCCAAGAGAACTTCCAAACTTTTATCGGAAGATTGATCGTTTACCACGATTATCTCGTAATCCGGATAGTCTTGCGACAGAAAATACGGCAGGTTTTCCTTTAGGTTTTCCGCTTCATTGCGTGCACAGATGATGATGGAGACCGGCTCCGGGGGCACTTCCGGAGGTGGCGCGGGCCGGTGTCGGGCAAATTTCAGGAAGGGCCCGAGCCAAAAAGCAAGCTGTACCGCTGTCGCTAAAAGAAAGGCTCCCAACAAGAGGTGTTCTGCACTCAAAAACAAGGCGTTTGGATTTAAGCACAAAATAGGAAAGAATCGCTTTTGCCGAAAGGCAGAGCGCATGACAGCACAACCACCGGGGAAGCCGTTGATTGCTGTAAAAAAAATCCCCGCCGGGAAGCCATTAAGCTACCGGGCGGGGAAGCAAGCAGAAGCTCTGCTTTACTTAGGAGTCCATTTTCTCTGTCATTTCGCCTTCCGGAGCAGCCTGCAGATTGATTTTCAGGCCGATCAGGTCGTTGATCATTTTCTCTTTTGCGGTATTGGTCATAGAAGCGCGGAACATGACGTCCCACTTGGTACGGTCTATTGTAAACTGAGGCGTGGAAGCCATCAGCTTGCCGTCTGCCATAGAAACATTAGCCGGGATAGTGACGCTCTTGGTGATGCCGCGCATCGTCAGGTTGCCGGTGATGCGGTGGCTCACCCCACTTGTGTCGCTTTCCACTGCTTCCACACTTACGATTTCGAAGGTGCTCGTCGGATGTTCAGATACATTGAAGAAGTCATCGCTTTTCAGGTGCCCCTCGAGCTTCGCCTTGCCATCTTCCGGCGCCAGGTCCGTGTCCGTGATGGTGGTCATGTCGATTACGAAAGAGCCGCCGGTGATGTTGCCATCTTCCACCATTAGCTTTCCTTCCTTCAGGTTGATGTAGCCGGTGTGTTCTCCGCCGATGGCTTCGCTGCCGACCCAGTCGATCTGGCTTTCTTCCGTATTGACCATGTAAGTGGTGCCGGAAGCGGCATTTTCATCGGTGGTTTCGATTGCTTCGCCGGCTTCTACTTTTTCGCCCTCAGGCGCTTCACTGCCGCAAGCGGCGAGCCCGAACAGAGCCAGGGCAAGGAGCATGAACTGAAACTTGTTTTTCATAAAGGTGGTGGTTTATATAGTGTGTTGATTAAAACCAGAGGTGTAAAGGTAATCAGCCTGTCTTAACGGCTTTAGAGTCATCGCTTGTTTTTTCTTTGAGCTCGTCCAAAAAGTGCATGGTTTGATTCAGGCTGCGCAGGATTTTCACATTCTTGTTCAACTTCACGGCCTGCGCCACCACCTGATAGCCGGAAAGCAGAAGCTGGCAGTCCTCAAAGTTATCCGACAAGCGGTCGATATACTTTTGCAGCGGCTCCTTGCTAAAGGCTTCTGTGATCATCGTGAAGATATAATCCGGCTTGTAGATATTGGAGGCGTCTTTGAGGTCAGTGAGGGTGATATCCTGCCCGATGTAAGTGACGTGGTTGCCCCGGGATTTGAGCAGGTAGTGCATAAACAGCATGCTCAGCTCCTGCTTTTCGCCTTCCGGCAAATAAATCAGAAAACGGTTCACTTCCTTGCCGGTGACGAGCGGCTCGTTATCAATAGCGACTACAATCTTTTGACGGATGAGGTAGCTCATGAAGTTCTCCTGCACCGGATTGATGGAGCCGGTAAGCCAGAGTACGCTCAGCTTGTCGAGGAAAGGATAAATAATTTCCAGCATCGTTCGCTCAAAGCCCAGCTGCTGTATGTTGGTGCGGATGATGCGGTCAAATTTATATTCATCCATCTCAATCATCGAGATGGTCAGTGCGTCGAGCTGAGTACCATATTCGAAGTTGATCTCAGAAATAGCTGCCACCTTTTCGGCAATTTCCTCCCGGCTCATCTGAGCGATTTTGGAAATCTTAATCCCGTTTTTATTCAGCAGTGCTATATTGAGGATAAACTTAAGATCTTCGTCAAGATAATACCGAATATTGGTTTTAGTCCGCTTAGGATGGATAATATCATACCGCTGCTCCCACACCCGCAGCGTGTGAGCTTTAATACCCGAAAGCTTTTCCAAGTCTTTTATGGAATAAACGGCCACTTTACAAATTGTTTTAAATCAACTACTTACGTTGAATGTGCGGGTTTTATGGTCAGAACAAAGCTCTAACAGCAGTACCAAAAAAATGTTTAAATATAATACATTCACCTGCGCGCAATTTTCAGCGCTCGCCTGACAATCCTACTTTCGCCATCTGGCAGACGCCAATGGAAAGCGCAGTTCTGGATTTTTTCTTTAATTTTAGCTTCATCAATCAGATTCCGGTTCGCAGCTTCGCCAAGCCGGCCGCCTGTATGAACAAAAAATGCAACTATGAAGCGGAGTTTTACCCTATTTTTCTTTTTCCTTTCCCTCCTACTCTCGAACACCACAAGTGCTCAGGACAGCTGCTTTTATACGCTGAACCTTTTCGACTCCTTCGGTGATGGCTGGAATGGCAACCTCGTTACTGTCATCACTGGGGATGACACCACCAGCTATACCCTCAACGGTATAGATGACGACGGCCTGTCCAATTCCTTCTCTATCCCGGTAGTGAGCGGAGACACTATTATTATCTCCTTCACCAGTGGATTATTCGTCACGGAGGTGTCTTATGAATTAATTGACGCTAACTTCCTGCCCGTATTCTCGGATGGCTTCGGCGCTCCGGTCATGCTGGGTGAAGTTTTTAACGGCACCGCAGACTGCCCCTCCTGTACGCCCCCCTTCAGCAATTCAGTGGATATTGAAGACATCCGGGCTTTTCAGGCAGACGTAAGCTGGATACCTACCGACCCGCTGGCGTCCACACTCCTGGAGTTTGGCCCCTCCGGCTTTCTGCCCGGCAGCGGGGAGTACCAACTAGCCTCCGGAGCCGGCACCACCTTATTCAACCTGATGGAAGACACCGAATATGATGTCTATCTGGCCGGCAACTGCTCGGAAATGGATACCAGCATATTCATAGGCCCGTTCACCTTCCGCACCCGCTT
>CAJXXJ010000003.1 GCA_913062745.1 uncultured Phaeodactylibacter sp. | reverse complement strand
ATTCCGGTGGAAGATTCTGAGGTGGTTAAGAATGCAGCGAAATTGCTGGGCGGGCTGCTGAGTAAGTTAGGGTGAAATAATTATGGAGGACCGCTTTTCAAATATAGACGAAGTAAGCCGGCTGTTGGAAGACCACAGCGCGGTGCGACTGTTGCGCAAGCAGCATGCCCCGATGATTGTGGCTTTCCTGTGGCGTGCCTTCCGCGAAGAGCGCCGGCAGGCCTACGGTAGTCAGGAGCTCAATACCCTATTGTCTGATTTCCTGTTTGCGGCTAACGAAGGTGCTGGGGAAGGCGGGAAACCCTACCCCCGCACTTCACGGCTATACCTGGAAGACTGGACCAAAGACGGCTTTTTGCGGCAGTACTACGAAGCCGGGGCTGCGGAAGCGACCTTTGAACTTACCCCCGCCGCAGAGCAAGCTCTGGTCTGGATAGCTGAGCTGGACAAAAGGGAATTCGTAGGGGCGGAGTCCCGCTTGCTACAACTTTTTAATATGCTGCAGGAGCTCACCTACGGCAGCTCCACCGATGCAAAAGCCCGCCTGGAGCAACTGCTGGCACAGCGCCTGGAGCTGGACCGGGAAATCATGGAGCTGGAAGAAGGGCAAATCAGCCGCCTTGACCCCACCCGTATGCGCGAACAGCTCAAATTGATTGAAGAAACGGCAGCCAAGCTGCTGGCTGACTTCCGGCAGATTGAGGAAAACTTCCGGCAACTCAACACTAAGGCCCGGGAAGAGCAAATCAACCGGCAGCATAGCCGGGGGCAGGTGCTGGACGAGATTTTCTCTGCTCAGGATGCTATCATGGAAACGGATCAGGGTAAGACCTTCACTGCCTTTTGGGCTTTCCTGATGGATCAGGATCGGCAGGACCGGCTCGACCAAATGGCTGCGCAATTATTTGAACAGCCGGAGCTGGAAGCCTACCGCAACTACTCTGTCCTTCCCCGCCTCAAAATCCTCCTGGTAGAGGCTGGCGAACGGGTAGACCGGACCACCACCCGGCTTATCGAACAACTGCGCCGTTTTTTGGCATCCCGCACCTTTTTGGAAAACCGCCGTGCCGGGCAGGTTATTGAAGAAATTGAGCAACTGGCGCTTCAGGTCAAGAACGAGCCTCCGCCTCAGCGCTTTTTTAGTGATATTGCTGGCAAGCCTGCAGTGAACCTGGTGATGGAACGCCGCCTTTTTCAGCCTGCCGATGAGCTGCAGCTGGCCTCCGATCAGCCGGTAGCGGGGAATGCCGTCGAAGTCCTTACAGAGGGGCTTTACAATCAAATGTACATCAACCCTGAGGAACTGAAGGGCAGAATACAGAAAATGCTGCGGGGCAAACAACAGGTGAGCCTGAAAGAAGTGGTGGCCCACGCCCCGGTGGAAAAGGGGCTCAGTGAGATAGTGGCCTACTTTGGGCTGGCTACACAGTGGGAACCCCGCCAAAAAGCGGTCATCAATACCGGGCAGCAGGAAAAGTTGTTTTATGAAAGCGAGGGACACACTTACGCCGTGGAACTGCCCCAAATCTTATTTTTGAAATGAGCGAACCAACTGTAAAGGCGGAAATCCGTGCGCCGGCCATCTACTTGCTCAAGGGTATCCTGTACCGGGAGCAGCACCTTGATGCCTGGAACCTCCTCCTGCGGTACCGGGAGCGCCTGCGGGCTTACTTCGAAGTGCTTGGGCTGGAGCTGATCGTGGAAGAGGGGGACGGGTATGCCTATTTGCGACAGCAACCGGAGGAAGAAGAAGCTGACCCTCAACCCCGCCTCATGACCCGACGCCGGCTGAGCTATCAACAGACGCTCCTTATTGTACTTTTGCGTAAACGCCTCCTCGAGTTTGAGTCGGAAGGCAACGAAGTCAGGCTGGTGCTCCGCTATAGTGATATCGCCGAGATGATGCGCCTGTACTGGGATGATACGGCCGCCAACGAGCGCAAACAGGAGGACAAGCTCCGGGCTGATATCAAGAAAATGATCAGCTTTGGCTTCCTGCAGGCCGTGCGGGAAGAAGACCGCTACGAAGTGAGCCGCATCCTGAAAGCCTACGTCCCTATCGAAAAACTGAACGAAATCCTCGGACAGCTCAAAGCTTACGCTGAAGCCCAAAAAGAATCCTGATGCCATCTCCATCTGAAATACCAAGCTCCCCGTCCGGTTACCGGCTGCACCGCCTGGAAGTCCTCAACTGGGGCACTTTCGATAAGCATATCTGGGAAATAAGCCCCAACGGGCAGAATGCCCTGCTTACTGGCGATATCGGCTCCGGGAAATCCACGCTGGTCGATGCCATCACGACCTTGCTGGTGCCACAGCAAAAGATCACCTACAACAAGGCAGCCGGAGCTGAAAGCCGGGAGCGCAACCTGCTGAGCTACGTGCGCGGTGCTTACAAAAATGAAAAGGTCAACGCGGCAAGCAAAGGGCGGGATGTGTATCTCCGGCCCGATAACAAGCACCTGACCTTACTGCTGGCGGTGTTCGCCAATGCTGCGCAAAACGATTTCGCTACGCTGGCGCAGGTTTACTGGATGCAGGATGATAGCGTCAAACGCTTTTACGTGCTGGCTGAACAGGCTCTGCAAATTGACCCCGACTTCAGTAATTTTGGAACTGATATCCGGCAGCTCAAAAAGCAGTTGCGCAAACAGCGGGGCGCCGAGCTGTTCAATAGCTTCAGTGCTTATGCAGACCGCTTTCGGCAGGTTTTTGGTATCCGGCAGCCCGAAGCCCTGGAGCTGTTTTACAAGACCGTCTCCATGAAATCGGTAGGCAACCTCACGGAGTTTGTCCGGGAGCAGATGCTGGGGCAGACTAATATTCAGGAGGATATCAATGAGCTGGTCGCTAAATACGCCGATCTTAATACTGCCCACCGATTAGTAGCGCAGGCCAGGCAGCAGCGCGATCTCCTGCAGCCTATGATTGAAGAAGCGGACGAGCGCAGGAAAGCACTGCATAAAATTGGTGAGCTGGAAGCACTTTTGGAGGAAATCCCCGGCTATTTTGCGAAAGCAAAACTACAGGCAGCTATCCGGGGTATGGGGCGCCTGCAACAAGACTGGGAGACCCTGGAGGCCGAAATGCTGGCTTTACGGCAGCAGGAGCAGGCGGCACAAGAGGAGCTGGCTCGCCTGAAAGCTGCCCGGGATAGCCTGAATGTTAATCAGCAGCTGGCTCAAATCAAACTGCAAATCAAAGAGCTCGGGGCAGAGCGTGCGCGCCGCCAGGATCAGGCCCGCACCTACGAGGACCGGCTCGCAGAACTTGGTCGTTTCCTGCCGGAAGAGCACGGGCTTTCACTTGGGATGCCGGAAGACGTGGGCGGTTTCATGGCACAGAAGCATCAATTCACAGCGCAACGGGAGCAGGCGCTGATAACGCTGGAAGAACTGCAGGATGCCCGGGATCCTTTAGTTGTTCGGATAAACAAACACCGGGCACGCCTGGAAGAGCTGGACAAGGAGCTGCAATCCCTCAGGCAAAGGCCCACGCAAATCCCGCAACGCAATTTGAGGCTACGGCAAAAGCTGCTCACCGGGCTGCATCTAACGGAAGAGGACCTGCCCTTTGCGGGTGAACTGCTACAGGTGCTCCCGGAAGAGGCTAAGTGGGAGGGGGCAATCGAGCGGCAGCTGCGGGGCTTCGGCCTTAGCTTGCTGGTACCTGACCAACACTACGAAGCCGTCAGCAGTTACCTGGACCGCATTCATCTCGGTGGGAAACTGGTCTATTTGCGCACCCTGCCTCATCCGGACAGGGATGGCCGCGAGCCGGAAGCCAACTCTTTGGTGCGCAAAGTGCAGATCAAAGCGGATACCCCGTTTTACGAATGGTTGGAAAAGGAGTTGATCAGGCGTTACGATTATACCTGTTGCGACACGATGACTGCGTTCCGGCGGGCACCCCGGGCGCTTACCGTCGAAGGGCAGAGCAAAGACAGCCGGGTGCGGCACACCAAAGACGACCGCTATGATGTCAACGACCGGCGGCAGTATATCCTGGGCTGGAGCAATAAACCGAAAATCAAGGCTCTGGAAGCGGAACAGCGGGAAGTGGAAGCGGAATTAGCTCAGGCGGAGGCCGAATATCAGCGACTGCGCAATGCAGAACGGGCACTGGACAAGCAGCGGGGTATACTTGAGCGGCTGCTGGAGTACCCTTCCTTTGAAAACCTGAATTTCAAGCCCTTGATCATACGTATTCAGGAGCTGCGGGAAGAGCAGCAGCGCCTGGAAGCCGGCTCAGAGGAGCTACGGCATCTGCAGGAAAAAATAACAGAGGCGGAAGCTGCGGTAAGTCAGCTGAGTGCTCAGGTCGGCGTTAAGTTTGAGCAGAAAGGCGTCCAGAAAAACGAACTCACGAAATTGCTTGGTGCCATCACGGCATTACTCCACCAAACCGGGTTGCCGCCACTCCCTCTGAGCGCATTGGGCGCAGTGGTCACCAATGAGGCGGCGCACCAGGTGTTCAGCGATTGCAGGGCAGTCACGATACCCCAACAGGCACCTTCCAGCCATTTGCAAAAGCACCTGCCAGAGCTGAGCCTGGAAGCACCGGCCGAGGCGTGGGCACAGGCGGAGCAAAAGCTTAAAGAAAAAATTGAAGGCAATAATGGGATGATCCGGAAGTACCGTGATCAGGAAAGCCGGCTGGCGCAGCGCATCGTTAGGCAAATGACTACCTTTAAGCAACAGTTTCCGGAGGAAGTCATAGATGTGGATGCGGACATCCGGTCGGTGGAGGAGTTCCGCGAGCGTTATGTGCGGCTGCAAAAGGATGACATCCCACGGCATGAAGAACGCTTCCGGGAGCTGTTGCGCACCAAGACCATACAGAGCATCCTGATGTTCAAGTCGAAGCTCGACACTTTTGAACAGGACATTAACCGCAAAATAGAGGAAATCAATCAGCACCTGCGCGAGATCGATTACAATCCCGGTCGGTTCATCCGCATTTCGAAGGAGCCGGTTCACAGCGAGGATATCAGCACCTTCAAGCAAGACCTGAGGGCCTGCCTGTCTAATACGTACGGAGATGTGGCCGACGAAGAACTGTATACCGAAGAGAAATTTGAGCACGTCAAAAAGCTCCTCGACCGTTTCGCCGGGGGGACGGAAGAAGACAGCCGCTGGACAAAGAAGGTGACTGATGTAAGACAATGGTACACCTTTGGTGCCGAAGAACTGTACCGGGAGACCAACGAGCTGCATGAGTATTTCAGCGATTCTTCCGGTAAGTCCGGCGGGCAAAAGGAAAAACTGGCCTATACGATCCTGGCTTCCGCCATTGCTTTTCAGTTTGGGCTGGAATGGGGGCGCTCCCGCTCTCGCTCCTTCCGCTTTGTGGTCATTGATGAAGCCTTTGGGCGCGGCTCTGATGAAAGTACGAGGTACGGGCTTCAGCTTTTTGAGCGGCTTAATTTGCAGTTGCTTATCGTGACGCCCTTGCAAAAGATCAATGTCATCGAAAAGCATATCTCGACGGTGCACTATGTGTCCAACCCCACCGGGCAATCTTCCATGGTACGCAACATCAGTATTGAGGAGTACCAGGCAGAGAAAGCAGCCCGGGAGCAAGCCGTTAATACTTCAAAGTCATGATTACCGAAAAAGCAGCCCTTCAGCAGCTGAAAAAGTGGTGGCCAAAGGTGTTGCGGGCCGGATTGGAGCAGGCAGATTACTTTCCGCGCTCCCTGAGCCGTATCGGTAAGCCTAAACCAAAGGAGTGGATCGAAAACTTTGAGCAGGTACGATCGGCACAGGAGCAGTGGCTAAAGCGCAGCCAACCCCACAAACCTAAAGGCTGGAGCCTAAGCTGGGAAGAGCGCGACTACCGCAGCATTGGGCGCAACCGCTTTATCCACAGTATTGATGTGGCAACCCTTGAAGATTATCTGTACCTGCTAAAGCGCGAGCAGGCTTATGCTCAGGTCATGGCAGATGCCGCTATGATAGCCGGAGCAATCCCTGGGCTGCGGTCCTGGTGCATCGCTTCTCCCCTTGATGTGGAAAGCCATCACACCCAATGGAATGGGCTGTTAAAAGTAGTCCGTTACTTTATGGAGGAGCACAGGCCGGGGCAATATTACATCCGGGAGCTGCCCCTGGATATCCCCACCAAGTTTATAGAAACCCATAAACGGCTACTCATCAGCTTGCTGGATGAAGTGCTGCCGGGGTCCCGCATCAATGATCAATTTCGGGGTGTGCGCCATTTTGAACAGCGCTACGGGCTAAAATACCGGCAGCCGATGGTCCGCCTCAGGCTGATGGATGTATCTCTGGCGGATCAGTATTTCTCCGGAGTGCAGGATCTGGCGCTGCCCCTTGATGCACTTGCACAGCTGAAGTTGACAGTGCGCCGGGCCATCATTTTGGAAAATAAGACCAACTATACCAACCTGATGAATTTACTGACGCTCCCGCAGGCAAAGGAGACGATTGGTATTTTCGGAAGTGGCTTTGGGGTGGGGGCGCTATCGGAAGTGGCCTGGCTATCAGAAGTTGAGCTGTTCTACTGGGGAGATATTGACGCACACGGGCTGCAAATCCTCTCCCGGTTGAGGGCCCACCATCCTCATGTCCGGCCTTTCCTGATGGATGAGGAGACGCTGAACACCTTTTCGGCATTCATCAGGCACGATGCCCCGAAGAGCCCGGTAGCGTACCTGCCCGGGCTTACCGAAACGGAGCAGGCATTTTTTGACTACCTTAATGAGCACCAATTGCGGCTGGAGCAGGAGCACATACCGCTTTCTTATGTCCGGGCCGTACTGGCTTCTTTGCTGTAACCAAGATTAAATGGCCCTAAAATCTAAGATAAATGAAATCCGGCCCTGATCTTCACCTCACCCCCGCCGTTGCAAAAGCCTTGCAAAACAGACAACCCGTAGTCGCTCTCGAATCCACCATCATCTCCCACGGTATGCCTTACCCGAAAAATGTGGAAACCGCACTGCACGTAGAGGCTGCTGTGCGGGAGAGCGGTGCTGTACCCGCAACCATAGCGGTGATCGGTGGACAATTGCGGGCCGGGCTTTCCAAAGCAGAAATTGAATATTTGGGCAAAAAGGGGACGGCGGTGTCCAAAGTCAGCCGGCGGGACCTGCCGGTGCTGGTGGCGCGGAAGGAGGACGGAGCCACTACCGTTGCCGCCACTATGATCATCGCAGCGCTGGCGGGCATCCGCGTATTTGCTACCGGCGGCATAGGCGGGGTGCACCGGGGTGGAGAACGCACTATGGATATCTCCGCCGACCTTCAGGAACTGGGGCGGACGGATGTGGCGGTGGTCTGTGCGGGTGCCAAGTCCATTCTGGATTTGCGCCTGACGCTGGAATACCTGGAGACGATGGGCGTGCCGGTGCTGGGCTTTCAGACGGATGAGTTGCCGGCTTTTTATACCCGTACAAGTGGCCTACCTGTAGATTGCCGTATGGAATCGGCAGTGGAAATTGCTCAGGTGCTGCGTGCCAAGTGGGAGCTGGGGCTAAACGGAGGCGCAGTCATTGCCAATCCTATCCCCAAAGCCTTCGCCATGCCACAGGAGGAGATGGACCGGGTCATTAAACAGGCTATTGCGGAGGCGGAGGAGCAAGATATAGTTGGAAAAGCCCTCACACCCTTTCTGCTTTCCCGTATTGAGCAACTAACCCAGGGGGACAGCCTGGAAGCCAATATTGAATTGGTGCTGAACAATGCGCGCCTGGCCGGAGCAATAGCTAACGCTCTTTAATTTCCGTTATTGATCCTCCGTTTGCAGGAGGTACGGCTTAATTTTTTCCGTAAGCGTCAGTATTGAAAATGGCTTTTTGATGTAATCGTTAGCGCCCACAACCTCTGCCCGCACGTCGAGGTTAGCAATAACGCCGGACATCAGAATGATTGGTAAGTTTTTGTAGCGCTCATCCTGACGAATTTTCGGGATTGCGTCATCTCCCTCCAGGTCAGGAATGAGCAAATCCAGAATTAACAAATCCGGTTCAATTGGCGGATTTTTAAGATATGAGATGAGGGCGTTTCCGCTTTTTACTGTTCGCACCTCGACATTCAGGCTTTTGGAAAGGCCTCTTTTCATAAGTTCCAAAATGGACTGATGGTCATCGCATACCAGGATTTGTTTTTTCTTCATTTTTTTCCCCTTTCGGGTCATTTTTAGGTTGTACAGGAGATATGTTTGTCTTCATTTGATTTCGGAAAGAAGGGCAGCAATTTCAACAAGCTCGGCGGGCTTAGAAAGATGGTAATCAAATCCGGATTGCAAGGCTCGTTGTTTAGCCTCTTTGTGCCCATAGCCTGAAATGGCAATCAGCATGCCGGTGTAGCCTTCTTTACGTAACTGTAAAGCTACTTCATTTCCGCTAATATCAGGAAGGTCGATATCCACTAACATAGCGTCCGGTTCAAATTCGCGGGCAATTTGCAGGCCATCGAGCCCATTGGAAGCAATCTGCAGCTTGCACTGAAGGGGGTTGAGCAACAGCGGCATCATTACAAGCAGGTCGCGGTTGTCTTCAATGAGTACGAGCTTAAGCCCCTTCCGCACCGCCGCTATTGAGCCTTCAGGCGGATTCTGCAGCCCCCCCTTTATTTTGTAAACGCCATCAGCCACCGGCAGGCGCACGGCTATTGATGTCCCTTTTTCCGGCCCGTCACTTTTTGCAGTGATGCTGCCCCCGTGCAACTCTACCAGTCGTTTGGAAAGTGCAAGGCCGATGCCTAAACCAGAGGCCGCTTTGCCAAATCGTTTGATCTGAAAGAAGGGGTCAAAAATCTTCTTCAACGGCTCAGGTGCTATACCGATGCCATCATCTTTAATTTCAACCAGCACATGATCCTCCTTCTCTCTGGCAGTTATTTCTATAGCGCCGTCATCTTCTGTATACTTAATAGCGTTGATTAGCAAATTGCAAAACACCTGCTCCAAACGGGTCGGGTCTCCATGCACCACCGGGGCACCCTCAATAGTCAGCTCTACTTCCCGGTTTTGGTACTCGGGCAGCTTTTCACACAGCCCGATGGTGTAGTTGAGCAGCTCTTCCACGTTTACGGCTGCGGGTTGCAGATCGATTTTGTTTTGGGAAATCCGGTTAAGGTCCAGCAGGTCATCGAGCAGTTTAGACATGTTATCCACACTGCGCTTCATAATTTGGAGGATATCAGCACCATCCTCCGGCTGTGCTTCAAGAACCTCCAGCCCGGACATCAGCGCGGTGAGCGGGTTGCGCAACTCATGCCCGAGAATCGACAGGAAGTCGTTCTTCTTCTCATTTGCCTCCCTTAGCTGACTGACCGCCTCATGCAGAGAAAGCTCCAACTGTTTACGCTCCGTAATATCTTGCAAGGTGCCGACCATACGGACCGCTTCCCCATTTTCGAACACCGTTTTGGCAGAGACCTCCACCCAGTGTACCGAATGGTTTTTTTTGTTGACCACCCGGTACTGTGTCATCAGCAGGCCGTCGTTTTCTCCGGCCTGAGCCTTCGCAATAGTTGCGAGCAAGTGTTGCTGGTCTTCCGGATACACCCCCTCCACCACAGCTTCCACAGGAACCGGGTCCAGATCGTACGGCAGCCCCCACACATCGTATATGATGCTGTCCCATTTGACAATATCTTTCTTAATATCGTGGTCGTGTATGCCGATCATAGCCGAGGAACGGGCCATATCAAGCCGCTTATTGGTCTCGGACAATACCCGCTGGTTTTCTTTCATTTTCAGAGCGGTAGACAGCATATTAGCCACGGCCAGCAGGAAATTGGCATCGTCACGCGTGAAATTGCGGCTGTCTTTGGTATGCACCCCCAGTACGCCAAAGGGAGGGTTGCTATTATTAATCAGGCAGCTGATACCACTGACCACCTGATGCTCAATCAGCAGCTCAGGGCCGCTAAAACGCTTTTCGGTACGGAGATCTTTTACAATAACCGCATCATTACTGAGCAACGTGAAACCTGCCTGGGAGTGCTGCCCGGCATCCACAGCGACATTACCGACCGCGCCTTCCTGCCAGCCTACTCCGGAAACCAACAGGAAATCCGGCTGCTCCGGGCGGTATTGCAGCACTTTGCAGTAGTCGGCATTTAGTGTATAGGCAATCTGGCGCACCGCCTGATCCATAAGCTCCTTTGGCTCGGCGCCGCTCAGTGCCAGCATGCCTAGCTGGGCCACAATGGCCTGCTGCTTCTCCCGGTTCTCAGCCCGTTGAGACAGCCGCTTGATTTGGGTGACTTCCTGAAAAACAAGCACTACCCCTTCTATCCGGCGGTCTTCCGTAGCGTAGGGCGTTACCTTTCGGGAAAACCAGCGCCCATCCTGCGACTGCTGCGTTCTCTGCATTGGCTGATAATGCTGTAATACATTCTGACAGTCTTCTACCAACTGATCGTCTATCAGGTCGCGGCCTAAAGCTAATATGGAGCGGCCGACGTCCTGTGGCCCCATTTTTAGCAGCAACTCGGCGGCGGGAGTGTAGCGTTGTATTTGCAAATCAGGGTTGAGGAAGACGGTGGGTACATGCGTACTGGCGAAGAAATTTTCCACATCGTTGTGCGCGCTTTGCAGCTCCTCTATTTTATCCTTCAGCTGGGCATTTACGGTGCTAAGCTCCTCGTTTAGAGAGCGCAGTTCCTCAGAACTCGCTTCCAGCTCCTCATTAGCAGATTGCAGCTCTTCATTAGTCGAAAGGGCCTCTTCGTGGGAGGCTTTTAATTCTTCCGTACTGGTCTCGAGCTCTTCAATGGTATTCTGCAGCTCCTCCTTGATTTCTGCCAGCTCTTGTTCCAGGCTTTGTTGTACATTCCCTTCCTCTTTCCGGCCAGCACTATTTCCATCTTCTAATTTAAGTGCTTCCTCGTTATCAAAGAAGAGAATACCAAAAACCTCGCTGCTGGAAAACGCTTTGCCGTCGAGCGGAGATACTTCAACCCGAATGATTTTCCGCTTATCCTTTTCGCCGTCTACCGGCACTACGCACTGAAAAGAAAGCGAGCCTCCCTCCTTTTGTACTTTGTACAGCGCAGAACGCAGCCGGGTGCGCATAGCGGGCAGCACCAGCTGAGTAATTTCGTTGCGGGGCTCTCCGGAACTGATGGACATGTAATTTTTCCAGTCGCCGTGGTTATAAAGAATGTGCCCGTCTTTGTCTACGATGACGCCGGGGGGCAGAAAAGTTTCTGCCAGCGAACGCCGCATCATATCAGAGCGGGTGAGGTATTTTTTTGTAGGCTTTGGTTGCAGCTCTTCTTCTTCTTCTTCTTCTTTTTCAATCAGCTTTTTTCTTATTTGCGGGCGCCCTTCCACGTAAAGATGCTTCAGGAACAGTTTTCGGTCATCAAATCCCGGCTTCTTCTGGTAAATGCGCCACTTTTTGGAAAGGGTATCAAACAAATTGGCTTTGTTACCCAGGGTTTCTGAGCTACCCAAAAAAAGATACGAATCCCCTTTTAGGGAAAAGTAAAAAGAACTTAGTGCCTTTTCCTGAACGTCCCGCTTCAGATAAATCAGCAGATTTCGGCAGCTGATGAGGTGCATATGGTTGAAGGGAGGGTCTTCGGCCACGTTCTGGAGCGCAAAGGAAATAAGGTCCCTTACCTGATTGCTGACTTTGAACTGTTGTCCATTATCGATTTTCCTAAAATAGCGTTCCAGATAGGTTTCCGGTACCTCTGCGGCAATACTCTGCGGGTATATACCACGACGGGCAATCTGAATAGCGTATTCATCGATATCCGTGGCGAAGATTTTGATCGGGTTGGACAGGCGGGCTTTGGAAATCGCCTCCAACAATAGAATAGCAATGGAATAGGCCTCTTCCCCGCTCGCACAGCCGGCTACCCAAACCCTGATTTCTTCTTCTTTTTTCAGCTTATCCAAAATGGAGGGAAGCACCTGCTTCTCCAGCACATCGAAAGCCTTTTGGTCCCGGAAAAAATCAGTGACATTGATGAGCAGGTCTTTCGTCAGGTTGCGGCGTTCATTCTCACTGTTTCGGAGCTTTTGCAAATACTCCTGATAGTTCGCTGAGTCAGTGAGGCTCATGCGGCGGGCAATGCGCCGTAGCACGGTATTTGGCTTGTATTGCCGCAGATTAAAGCCTTCATGAGCCTTCAGTATCGCCGTGATTTCTTCCAGGCTTTCGTTGGCGTTCATAGACTTTGATTCCTTACCGCCAAGGCTATAGGGATGGTCCAGGTATTGCCGGAGCAGCTTCGCCATTTGATCCACAGTGGTTACCTGATCTACTACATCTGCTTTGATGGCGCTCACAGGCATGCTATCGTGCTCGGCAGAGGATGGATCCTGTGCCAGGGTAAGCCCTCCGGCTGCCTTCACTTCCCGCATCCCGGCTGTACCGTCGCTGCCGGAGCCGGAGAGCACAATTGCGGCGCAGCTCTCTCCGCATTCACGCGCCAGGGAACGAAAAAAATGGTCAATTGCTTTGCGGAAGCCCCGCGTAGCATCAGGCTTGGTTAAGCGTAGCCGCCCGCTGTTTATTTCCAGGTAAGTATCCGGAGGAATGACATAAATGTGCGATGGCTCAACCTGCTGTCCGTCTTCCACCTCCACTACCTGCAAGTCTGTCTCTCTTGACAACAGCTCGGTGAGCATGCTTTTGTGGTGTGGATCAAGGTGCTGTATGATAACCAAAGCTATATCTCGTGCCTCTCCCAGAGAAGAAACAAGCTGCTTAAGGACTGATAGCCCCCCGGCTGAAGCGCCTACACCTACCGTTAAGAACTTCCTGTTTGGGTCTTGTTCCTCCATTATTAACCGGCCTGATGATTGAATGGTAATAAAGATACTAAAAAAACGAAACCGACCCGATATCCCTGCCAACTTTATAGGCTTTAAGCTCAGCTGCGTACCAGCGTCCAGGATGCCTGCCGTCCAGCCGCGTCCTTCACCTGCAGAAAATAAAGCCCGGCAGGATGGCCCTGCAAGTCGAGCCGGATGGTAGGCGCCGTATACCTCGATTGCATTATGAGCCTTCCAAAACCGTCGAACAACTGCCAGGAACCAGATTGCTGCTGCTCTGCCAATTCCAGGTAAAACACTCCGGAGGAAGGATTTGGATAGAGCCTGCCGTGGGTAGCGGACTGTGCTTCTGCGCTACTGGTCACCTCTGCCGGAAGCTCTGCTCGCGGCCCCGTCAGCACGGCCCTCATGATTTCGATCTGCCCTTTGGTGAAAGAGTTTTGGCAATCCTCCCGGGAATAATCCATATAGTTTTCTACCATATCCGGAAGGTCGGCAACATCATCGGTACAGGTATTTTGGGAAAAATCACAGTTGAACTGACTCTGCAGCCCCTGATTGGGCGTGTCTGCTACGCCATCATCCACATCGCAGTCGGGTACCCCCAGGGCGGCCAGCGCACCATCACCCGAGGTATGCCGAAGCCCCAGATAGTGCCCTACTTCATGCACTGTGGTGCGGCCCAGCATGGGCAAATCGCCTACAGCAGGAATGGAGTATACCTCATTATCCCCTACCGTCCGGTAGTCCACAACGACCCCTTCAAACTCCTCTTCAGGTATCGGCGTCTCAGCCGGCCAGTTATCCAGCCCGGCCGGTGGGTAGGCAAAACCCAGCACCGGGCTTTCGGTACCGAAAATGGAGATCGGCTGCAACGCACACACCCAGATATTGAGGTGATTGACAGGGTCGGTGGCATCACTGCCGCCGTTGGCCGTTTGCTTGACGTGGTCGGGCAGGGTCACCCCTCCGAAGAGAGATGCCTCCGGTGCGAAAAGCGTATCTGTCTGTACCCGGATGATATCGGCCAGAACGAACTCAATACCAGCATCGCCCACGACCGCCTGGAAATCAGAGCGGGTATTGACGGTGTCCGCGTTTTGACGCCGGAAGGCTTCGTTCAGCACACGGATTTGCGCCTCAATGCGGGCGTCACTGATGTTTTCTTCAGCTTCTTTCCAAACCACATGTATGACCACCGGAATAGTAAACAGGCTACCATCCGGGTCGCGCCGCTGATGGTACGCCTGCACTGCTTCCTTTACCGTACGGTGGCTGTGGTCCCGGTAGCCCGGGTACTGCCGCTCCAGTTGGTCTACGCCGAGGTCATATAAACAGGGTAATACTTGTGCTTGTCCGCTGTGGGCAAAGTACAGACAGGCACAGAGGAGTAGTAATCGTTTCATTTTTGGGAATTTTGATTCTGCCTAAAGGTAAGCCATCCGGCTTGCATGAATTCCCTGCTACGGCACATTTAACACTTTGGGCTTGTCCGGACTCTTACTGCCAGATGGACTGCAGCGCAAACAGCCGGCCGCCTTCCACCTGCACTTTTCCGCCGGAAAGCTCCAGCTTCAGGCGGGTGAAATCTTCCGACGGGAAGAAGATATCGGTCATCGCTACTCCTCCCTCATCGGCAAAAAACTCTACTGAAGCAACGTCCAACAGCGCCCGGATTTGGAGCCCATTGAAAGTGCTCCACCGCTGCGCGGTCTGCCGGCTGGCAAAGCCCGGCTCAAAATCTTTCTTCCCGGCTGCGGTCCGGTCTGTAAAGTACT
The DNA here is from genome assembly GCA_913062745.1 of uncultured Phaeodactylibacter sp. GTDB lineage: Bacteria > Bacteroidota > Bacteroidia > Chitinophagales > Saprospiraceae > Phaeodactylibacter. Next base: position 6,973 of record CAJXXJ010000003.1, on the reverse strand, counting down.
CCTCTCCGTTCAGGCCAAAGCGGAGCTGCTCACCGCGGTTGTTTTCCATAACCAGCGCGATTTCATCCGGTTGCTGCCCGGGCTCCCAACTTAGGCTGAGGCTCAGGTCGAGCAGTGCGGAAGGGGATTGCAGCAGCTCGCTGAGATCCATTGTTTGCACTACTTCCCGGGCCGGGATATCCACGGTTTCCGTATGCAGTTGCTCCAGTTCTTCTACCGGCCGGCTAAATAAGCGAGGGCCAGCCGGAGTATTTTTCAGCAGTAATTTCCGCGGCACCGTCATGGCTGAGCGCCAGCGCTGCGTAGGCACTACATTGGCGTAGTCCCAGTTGCTCATCCAGCCCATAAAGATGCGGCGGCCATCTGTCTCCGGGATATCTGACCAGGTCACGCCGGCGTAGTTGTCCCGGCCGTAATCTACCCAAAAGGGGTTTCCGGATGCCGTATCCGCAGCTACCTTTTCGGCGAAAGCCGGGTCCATGCGAAAAGCAGTACCGTCAAAATCTCCCAAAAAGTACTGCGTGGCGGAGCCGCCGTTAGGCCCGCCCGGGTTGATGCTCAACAGCAAAACCCACATGGTATCTGCACTGCCTTCCAGCGGCAGCGGAAACAGGTCCGGGCATTCCCACACGCCTCCCTGGCCGCCTGTGCCTTTGCCAAACTCGCTCGCGTAGGCCCAGTTGATCAGGTCCGGAGAATGATAGAGCTGCACATGATCACCGGCGGCAAAGATCATCACCCAGCGGCCGCTCTCCCTGTGCCAGAAAACTTTAGGGTCCCTGAAGTCTTTAATGCCGGGGTTGGGCAGCACCGGGTTGCCCTCGTATTTCGTCCAAGTTCTTCCCTTGTCCAGGCTGTAGGCGATGCTTTGGTACTGAAAGTCCGTCTTTCCGGCTTTCTCCCCTTCCGGGTCATGATGGGTAAAAATGGCAATCAACGGCGGCTGCCCTTCCCGGCCCAGCCCGCTCGTGTTCTTCCAGTCTACCACTGCGCTGCCGGAGAAAATATATCCCAGGCTGTCCGGATACAGGGCGATCGGCAAATGCTCCCAGTGCACCAGGTCGGTGCTCACCGCGTGCCCCCAGTGCATCGGGCCCCAGACCGTGCTGTCGGGATAGTGCTGATAAAAGAGGTGGTACTCCCCATCGTAGAAAACCATGCCGTTGGGGTCGTTCATCCACATGCTGTCGGGAGAAAAGTGAAACTGCGGGCGGTGGGCTTCCCGGTACGCGGCGGACTCAGAGGCCGGCGATTCGCTGCAATTGCTCATGATCAGAAGGATAAAGGTGAAAAAACAAAGCTTGTCCATAGCGGCCTAATGCGTTTTTCGGAAACGGTTCACATCAGCGGCGAAAACGGAAGGCGTGCCTCCCTGAAAAGTAGCCACCAAAGCTCCGGTCGCCGCCGCGAACTCCAGAGCTTGCGGCAGGGGAAATCCGGCAAGGTACTGCGACAGAAAAGCCGCCAGAAAGGAATCTCCGCTGCCTACGGTATCTGCCACCTTGATGTCGAAGGCGGGCTGTTCGATATAGCTGCTGTCCTTCCCCATCCAGGCGGCGCCATCGCCTCCCTTGGTGAGCAACAGGCCTTGCAGGCCGAACCGCTGCCGGAGCTCTTCCATTTTAGCAGGCTCTCCGGCGTATAGCCCGTACCAGGAGGAAATGATATCCAGTTCTTCCTCGTTCATTTTCACGATGTCGGCTTTCGCCAAAAGCGTTTCCAGCAGTGCTTTCGAGTAATGCGGCGGGCGGAGATTGACATCAAAAACCTTCAGTGGCCGTTCCTCTTCCAGCAATTCCAGCAAGGTAGCCCGTGTGGCCGCGCTGCGGGAGGCCAGGCTGCCAAAAACGATAGCGTCCGCTTCCCGTACAGCACTGCGGTTATCTGTTCGCAGCGCGATGTAGTCCCAAGCCACCGGGGCTACTATTTCGTAGGAAGCGTGCCCGGCTTCGTCCAGCGTTACCTGCACGGTGCTTGTCGGGGCCTCCTGCCCTGTCTGCAGCAAAGCTGTCGTCAGGCCTTTTTCCGTAAGGAATGCCTGCAGTTCCTGCCCGAGCGCATCGGCACCCACCCGGCTGACGAGTTTGGGCGAAAGCCCGAAATTGCGTAAGTGAAACGCAACATTCATAGGCGCTCCGCCGGCCACTTTGCCGCCGGGGAGCAGATCCCAGAGTATTTCTCCAAAGCATACGACACTCATAATCCAGCAGTTTTCTTATCGGTAGCCGATACGGATGCAGTGCGGCCTTCCATCAGCTGCTGCTGCAGGCCTTCCAGCGAGACGCCTTTGGTCTCCGGCATGAGAAAGACGACAAACAGCAGCTGAAAGACCATCAAAACAGCAAACAGCCCAAAGATAAGGTAGGGCGCCATCATGGCATTCAGCAGCGGGAAGGTGCCGGCAATCAGGGCTGCAAATACCCAGTGTGTGCTGCTGCCCAGCGCATTGCCATAGCTGCGTACATCGTTCGGAAAAATTTCAGAAATAAACACCCAAATGACAGCCCCCTGCCCGATAGCGTGGGAGGCGATGAATACGAACAGCCAGAAGGGGACCACATAGCCGGAAAGGCCGGCATAAAAAGCATAGGCGACTGCACTCAGGGAGATGATATACCCAAAAGAGCCGATATACATGAGCTTGCGCCGCCCGAAGTGGTCGATCAGCGCCATGCCGATAAGGGTGAATATAAGGTTGATGGTGCCAATGCCTACGCTTGCGAGCAGGGAAGCACTTTCCGCCATACCGGCTGCTCCGAAGATGCGGGGGGCGTAATAAATGACGGCGTTGATGCCAGAAACCTGATTGAAAAGGGCAAACAAAAAGGCAAGCAGAATAGGAAAACGGTACCGCCCGGATACAAACTCCCGAAAGCTGCCTCCGGAAGAGGCGTTGTGAGACTGCTGAATGCTGCGCATTTGCTCTTCGGCTGTAGCGGGGTCGATTTGTTGCAGCACCCCGTGGGCTTCTGCTTCCGCTCCCCGCCTGACGATCAGCCAGCGGGGGCTGCGGGGCACACCCAGTACCATGAGCACGAAAGCGGCAGCCGGAATGGTTTCTACGCCAAGCATAATGCGCCAGGAATTGGCAGCCTCCCCACCGATCAGCCAGTTGGAGCAATAAGCAATCATGATGCCCAGCACGATATTGAACTGAAACATCGCCACCAGCCGTCCCCGTTGGCTGGCCGGAGCTATCTCGGAAATGTACATCGGCGCTACTACGGATGATGCGCCTACGCCCAAGCCACCAATAAAACGGAAAAACATCAGGGAATATACATCAGGTGCCAAAGCAGAGCCGGCTGCAGATACCAGATAAAGCAAACCGATCCAGAAGAGGCTCTTTTTTCTGCCAAAGCGCTCAGCGGGCAGGCCGCCGAATAGTGCTCCAATCACCGTACCGTATAAGGCCACAGCTACGGTTTGCCCGATCATAGCGTTGCTCAACCCCCAAATTTTCTGGATAGATTGTTCTGCTCCGGAGATAACCGCGGTATCGAAGCCAAAGAGGAAGCCTCCCAGCGCCACGGTGAAGGACCAGTACAGCACTTTTGCGTTTTTCATGCAGCATCTGTTTCCCTCAAAGATGGCAAAAGGCCCCGTATAGGAAAACAATGAGGTGAAAAAATTGCCCGTCTGCTAATTATCAATGGTTCAAGCGCGGGGTTTGCGGTATAAATATACTACTCCCGCCAGCCCGATGAGCATGAGCGCGATAGCGATGAACTGCGCCTGTGTAAATTCCATACCCAGAAAGGGATACTCCTGGTTGACCCGCACCTTTTCGATGAAAAAGCGCTCTACGCCATTGAAAATGAGATACACAGAAAACAGCATGCCGGGAAACTTTTGCAGGGGTTGCCGCAGCGCAAACAGGATACCGCCCATGGTGAACGCCATAAAGGATTCGTAGACGGAGGTAGGATATACCGGCTCCACCAGGCGCTTACAGTAGTCGTAGGTACAACCTTCTATGGCCACCCCTTCGCGGATTACATTATGCGGATAATCATATGCCCACATCCAGTCGGGCAGGAACCACCATCCGGGCTGTGCCGCGGTATTTACGATACCCCAGTCTCCGTCGCCGGAGAAGTGGCAGCCCAGACGCCCGACGCCGTAGGCAATAATCAGGGCAGGCGCTACGGCGTCCAGCACATGTACGATGGGAATATTCTTGCGCCGCAGGTAGAGGGATACAAACAGGAAGCCGAAGATGAGGCCGCCGTAAATAGCCAGCCCGCCGCCGGAAAATATCGTGCCTATCGGGTCTTCAATCAGGGCCGGTATATCTTCAATGATGGCAAATACTTTAGCCCCGACGACCCCGGAGACTGCAGCGATCATGGTGATGTCGCCGATGCGGTCGTGGGGATAGATTTTCCGAACGGCTACTTTGGGCTTAGGCAACGCTCTGCGCTGCCCTTCCCAGTAGCGGTAGCCGGCCATGGCAGCGCCCAGCAGCAGGCCGCCCAGCCAGCTGCCTTCCAGGTTGAGGAGGACACTTGCTGCGTCTGCCTGCAATTGCCCGAAATTCTGGTAAGCGTGAAGGCCTTTGTAGCCAAGCAGGAACCCCCAGATGCCGCTGCTTGCTATCTCGGCCGGCGAAGCAGGCTCTCCCAGCTTCACTTTGACTTTTTCCGGCTTGAAGAGGCCCTCCTTTGCTTTTCGCTTCAGCTCTCTGTACAGGATAAAGGCGGCAGACAGTATAGCCAGAACCAGAAACAATCCGAAGGTTTTGAAAATGGATAGCCAGTTATCGGCTGGCGTGCCGAAAAGGTCATGGAAGAGGTAAGAGAGGTCTGGGTACATCGGGCGTTTACGAATTGGTAGGCGGTAAAGGTAATAATTTCAGCCCGTCAGCGCTGTATTTAGCCCCCTATGGATTGCCCGGTATCCGCATCAGGCAGATCGTAGCTGATGTTCATATCCTGGAGGACGGCATCGAGAATGGGGTCCTGGCCTTCTTTGTAGCCTTCTTTCAGGTCATGCCCAAACAGGCCGCCCATAGTACTCCAGTAAGTAGCGGTCAGCCCGTTGCGCAAATCTTTGATCACAAAATACATCGGCACATCCAGTTCGCGCTCAATCATTTTGATGAGGATCATGCCCTGTGTTTTGGTGAGCCCCTTCAATGGGTCTGTAAAGTCCTCTTTCAGGTCTTTGTGCAGCTTACGTACATAGCGGCGCTCGTCCCGCTTTTTCATGTGCTCCGTAGCGTACTCTACCTCGCGGAAAAGCTTGATCGCTTCTACAGCGTAGGGGTATACGATGGCGGCATAGCGCCGGTAGCGGCGGTACTTCAGGTAATCCTCCCGGGTATCAAACTCCCGCATAGAGGATACAGAGACGTCTTGCAGGGTCGCCATGATGAGCGTGTCCCCGCATTCGTCAATCATGTAGGGCAGCAACTGCCCGTTGATATCCACGGTGCCGCTGTTGTTCTGCGCAGAGAGCGACAGGGCAGTGGAGATGCTGATTAAAAAGAGGAGTACGTACTTCATAATTAGTTAATTATATAACACATACAACGCAATACTGCCCATTGTTGGTTTCTCCGCTCTGTTAATAATTATCTAATCTTTCTGCTGCTCGTATTTGTCGCGAAATTTCCGGTACAGCATTTTCTGCTGATTGTCGAGGTCAACCTCCCGCCCCTGAATGAAAGCACGCAGCACATTGCCGTTGCGCACTTCCAGTGCATCGCCCCGGCTCAGGAAGAGTGTGGCGTCTTTACCGACCTGCAGAGTGCCGACGCGCTCGTCTATGCCCAGTATTTTAGCGAGGTTGCCGGTGAGCCCGGCAACGGCCTGCTCGTAGCCCAGCCCGAAGCCTACCGCCTGACCGGCCTGGAACGCCAGGTTGCGCTGTTGCCAGTAGCCTTCGTGCCCGAAACCGAACAGTACGCCTGCTTCCTGCAGCTGTGCCGGGGTTTTGAAGGGCTGGTCGATATCGCCGTCTACCCGCGCTGGCAGGCTTTGGGTGGAGCGCAGGATAACGGGCACTTCCGCTTCCCGCAGGGCGTCAGTTACCATCCAGGCGTCCCGACCATCCACGATGACTATTTTCAGCCCAAACTGATCCGCCAACTGCAGCGCGTGCAGAATTTCCTTCGCCTCTTCTGCCCGTACGTACACTTGCCGCTCACCGCTTAATACCGGGCCCATCGCTTCCAGCTTCAGGTTGGGCTGTTCGGGCGCATCGAGCTGCTGATAGGCCTGCGCTTCCCGCATGAAGTCGCGCAGCTCCTCTACCTGTTTTGTATATTTTTCATTTGCGCTGTAGCTGCGATCGCGCCAGCTGTAGCTAAACAGGCTGGGCCAATTGACAAAGAGGCCTTCGTCCGTAGCATAAGCCGCATCTTCCCAGTTCCAGGCGTCCAGTTGCACGATGCTGGACAAGCCGGAAATGCGGCCACCGGACGGAGCAATCTGCGCCAACAGCACGCCTTCGGAGCGAACTGTGGGCGTCACGGGAGAATCCGTATTGTAAGCGATAATACTGCGTACGCTGGGGTTGATGCTTCCGGTTTCATCATAATCGCGGGTAGCCCGCACAGCGCTGATGTCTACCAGGCCGAGGTTGCTGGCCGTAGCAATGAAACCAGGGTACAGATGTTGCCCCGCGCCATCAATTTTGGTGTAAGCGCTCCAGTCTTGCCGGGCAGCAGCGCGCTCGTTCCCCACAAAGGTGATTTTACCCTGATCAAAGCCTACCACCGCATTCTCGATAACGGTGCCGTCGCCGATGTGAGCCGTAACCCGGGTGATGTAAATCGGAGTTTCCTGGGCAGGTGCCGGGTTAGGGACCTGTGCCGGAAGCAATATCGGCAGGAACAGAAGCAGTAAGGCGAATAAACGAGTATGCATGAGTACAGTAGTTTTGGCCGCTGTGCAGGAAGAATCAGGGCAGCCTTCTCCGGTACAGCAGTGGTATTGAAATCCCGGGTAAAATATAGATAATTAGTAAG
>CAJXXJ010000002.1 GCA_913062745.1 uncultured Phaeodactylibacter sp. | reverse complement strand
CCGGAACCCGTACTGGAAGACGCCGGCACTACGACGAACGGCGGATTCCTGTCGCCTGATCAGCGCAATCCGCTGGTAGCAGGGGTGGACCGGCTTGACTTTTATCTGCCGGCCCGTCAGTTTGTATTCGGCCTGAGCCTGAGCTTGTAATATGGCCCCGCACAGCCTGTCACCTTACAATGATAAGCTGGCCCTGCTGCCAGTAATCATCCGTCTCTATTTGGTACTGATAAATCCCGGCTGGCCAGGTACTGCTGTCAAGCAGGCCGCTGCCCCGAAATGATTCCCGTTGTATTTGCTTCCCGGCAGCATCGTAGAGGGAAAAGGAAAAGGCCTCTCCCCGCTCGCTTAGAATATGAAACGCCTGGCCTGCCTGCAGTGGATTGGGGTATACAATAAAGCGCTCCGGCAGCAACCGCTGTTGAGTCGCTACCAGCTCGCCCTGCTCTGCAATCAGTTGGCCATCCGGCGGAAAGCTGCTGCCCGATGTATTGAAGGAAAGGCTGCCGGCGGCACCGTTGCTCTCTGCCTCCTCTGCTACTGTGATGGACTGCCAGCTTTCCGTTTCGGCTGCTACCGGCCGCTGCAGTAAAACATACTTTTCCGGTTGCTGGCCGGCAGCCCCGGGCAGGGAAACAGAGGTAAGCCGGAAGCTGGCCAGCTCATCCGGCCAGGTATCGTCTCCGTAGTAATTCATAATGTAATAACCATTCTGCGGAACTGTTTCTGCATTGGGCAGTACAGACGGCGGGACATTCAAACGGCTGATCACCAAATCTCCGCTTGCCTGTTGCCCGGCATCGAAGGAAAGGCTCGCTATGTCCGGGTAATTGTGGGCCGTAGCGGTTTCCAATGTTCGCTGTGCGCTGACTCCGCTGCCCACTGGAGCAAGGGAAAGCGTACGGCCGGCATTGCCGTTCAACGCAGCGTGCTGCACCCCGGCTTTATTAAGAACAGCCCCCTGCATTTCATTAAACTGGAAATAGGCAGCCAGCCCTTCCGCGAGAGCCGGTACTGCGGTCAGGTGCCGCTGCAGGCGTATTTCTTCTGTGCTCAGGGCCCGGCTGTAGATCTTTACTTCATCAATAAGCCCCCGGAAGTTGCGGCTTTGCCAGCCCCGGTAGCTCCCCATAAACAGCGAGGTGACGGACAGGTCGATTTCCTCCGGGCTAAAGGCGTGCGTAGCTTGCTCTTCGTTCAGGTAGAGGGTGATGCCATCCGGGCGTACGGCCATAGCGACATAGGACCAGGTATCCTGCGGAACGGTCAGGCCGCTGCTCCACCACCAGGCGCCTCCCGGCCAGTGGTAGCCGAGCTCCATGTTGGGCCGGAAGTTAAATCCGGCAGCCGGGCCTCCGCCCGTCATGGCAATACCGGTGTATTCCGGCTGTACGCCTTCGGGCCTGATCCAGGCGGTAATGGTCATTTCATTGCCACTTACCGGCAGGCCGTCGGCTGTAGCGTAGTCGCCGGAGTTTTGCAGCTGCATGGCAAATCCGGGGATGGTATCTACCCGGCAGCCGGCCACTTCAATGGGCACAGGGATGCTGTTGCTACTGCTCAGCCCTTGCCCATCGGTTATGGTAAGGCTGGCCTCGTAGGCTCCTTCCGTTCCAAAAACGACCTTGGGGTTGCGGGCGCTTAAGTCGCTTACATAGGCCGGTGCCGGATTGAACTCCCAGGACCAGCTTGCGCCTTCGTGCGCCAGTACCGAGTAATCATCAAAATAGAAAGTATCCCGCTCGCAGCCGGCCGACAGTTTGTCTACGGTAGGTTGAGCTATCGGGCGGGAAGGCTGAACAAGAGGCGCTTCCCACGCCCCGTTACTGTAGGTGCCGAGCCGAAGCCTGCTCTCCTTGTAGAAGGGGCGGAATAAATTAGCATTCGTCCGCATTGGCAATCCCTGATTGTAAAGCTGCCAACTCTGCTCTTTGGTCCGGTAAAATACCGCCTTATCGGTGCCGATGTACACGACTCCGTCCGTACCTGCCTGGTAAAGCATAGCGTGTATGCGGTGCCCGTCCAGGTCAGCGGTTGTACGGTTCTCCCAGCTTTGGCCGCCATCCAGGCTTCGGAACACCTTGCTGCCATCGTTGGCCTGATGAGAGAAGTAAGCCCATATTTCCTGTTCATTTTCCGGGTTGACCGCCAGGCCGCCGGCGCGCATGGAGGAAACGCCCTGCGGAAAATCCAGCTGTGACCAATTGGCTCCTCCGTCTGTTGTCTTCCAAAGCACAGCCCCGAAGAAGGAGGTGCGTTGATACACGTACATCACCTGTGGATTGTCCCGGCAAATCTCGAATTGCAGGACGGGTTGCCCGGGCTGCCCCAGTTCTGCCAGAAGTTCAAAGCTGCGGCCGCCGTCGGTACTTTTCCACAGCTGGTTTTCGCGGCCAATGTAAATGTGGTTGTAGCAATAGCTGCCGAACTCCAGCTCGCTTGAATGAGTAGCAAAGTAGGTTTCGGACGGGTAGAGCGACAAGGGCGGGAACTGCTGTACGGCACCATCCAGGCTGGTAGGAGCCAGCTGGGTAGAGATGTCGGAAAAATAAGCAAGCCCGCGCCCGCCGGGCTGTACATAGCCGGTTGGTGCTTCCGCGCCGCCCAGTCGCAGTGACTGTCCGTTTTCGTACTCGGGCCGAATCGCCGTATTGCCGTTGTGGTAGCGGCCGCCCACCAGTAAATCCTCGTTCCAGGAACTGCCGAAACCCCAGAATTCGGAAGCGGTCAGCCCGTATTTGCGGGATTCTACCGTCGCAAATTCGTCACTTGTGAAATCAATGCCGCCATCGGTTCCCAGCCAGATTCCGTCCGGGCCTACCGTAATTTCCTGCATATCCGGGTGTATCCAGGTATTTCCCTGATAACCGCCGATCACATTGAAGGTGGTGCCGCCGTCTGTGGATTTGTACAGGCTTACCCCTCCGGTGTAGATGATATCGGCATCAAATGGTGAGATGGCCAGCACATAATCGTAAAAACCCTGATAAGGGCCACCGCCGCCTTCGTTGATCATAATATTCTTGTGAGTAGCCGGCCCGCCGCTGTACTCGTAAGGGCCACCCACGTGGGGCCCAAGCAGTGCCCAGCTTTCGCCTCCGTCCTGGCTTTTCCAGGTGCCCAGGTAACCATCGTCGCCGGCTTTGGAGTTGCCGATCAGCCCGGCGACGACCAAGTTGGGGTTCAGTGGAGATACGGCAATTTTGGCACCGCCGTCCGAAAGGTTGCCGGAACTGGGGTCCGGGTTATACCAGCCTTCAGTCTTTACGGCCCAGCTCTGGCCGCCGTCCACCGATTTCAGAAACTCGCAGCGGGCTTCGGTGGCATGGCCTCGCACCAGATAAAGCACCTGTGGGTTGCCGGGCCGGAACTCAATATCGTATACGCGGTTGCTAAACTGGTAGTCCCAGCTTGCGCCTCCGTCTTCAGAGTACCAAAGGCCACGCTCGCCGGCCAGAATAAGGCGCTGCCCGTCTGCCGGGCTTATGGCGATGGCGTTGGTCCCCAGGCCGTCCGAAGGCTGATCGGCTGCATCCAGAATGATTTCCCAGTTTTGGCCGCCGTCGCTGCTGCGGTACAAACGGTTCCAGTCGCCCGCGTACACGATGTCCGCGTTATTGGGGTCTACCCGCACAATGCGTACGTTGTTCATCATGGTATTGGCGGAAACGTGAGCCCAGTGTTGCCCGCTGTCGGTACTTTTGAAAACTCCGCCGCTTTCCGTACCGCAATAGAGCACCGCCGGGTCGGTATCTGCCTGATCAAGGGTATATACATTAGCCTGCCAGGAGACTTCAAACTGCCCTTCCCCGGTGTTGTAAGTCTCAAAAGGGCCGAGATTGACCCACGGGCCGGGCTGCCGGCTGTGAGCGGGCTGCTCTGCCAAAAGGCTTTGGTACTGCTTTTCCTGCTGACGAATCGCTTTAGGCCCAGGGTAGGCGATACGCCCATCGGGTTTAAGAAAAGGCTCCACCTTAGGCCGCCAGTGCTTATAGTTTTGCGTATGCGTGTTTTTTTCAAAAGGGTGCTGCCGGTAGTAGGCACTATAAGCGCTGTCTACCGCCCGTACATCCGGATCCGGCTGGTACATCAGCTGTGCCCAGTGCGGAGCGGACGGCGTAACAGAAGGTATGGTTTTCAACCACTGAGTATGCTGAGCGGACAGTCCTGCCGCCCAGCAAATGAAAAAAAGGAGGCTTAGTTTTTTCATAACTGGCGTTTCGTTTTTTATCGATGCCATCCGCTGACGGTGTCTCTGCCGGCAGGGGATAGGCCAGGGAAAAGCTGATGCCGGCCTGCTCCTACATTTTGGCAATTTTCAGCACCTGCCGGCCACCATCTGCTGAAAGGACTTCCAGAAAATAAATACCGGTATTCAGCGCACTGAAATCGATGGTATTGCCGGAGCCGTGCGCTCCTTCCTGGTATACGGTGCCGCTCAGGCCCAGCAAACGGTAGTAAGCGTAGGGCTGATTTAGCGTAAGCGTACCCATGTCCTGCACCGGATTGGGCGCAAAGGTAGCCTCCAGGGTGCTGAGCGATACCGGTTCTGCTGTGGAGGTGATATCATCCAGAGTGAAGCGGTTGAAAAAGTGCCAGATTTCCACACTCGCGTCTATATCCTGATTGGTGACGCCGATCGCAAAGTCGGCACCCGGCCAGGTATGCCCGCCGCCGTTTACCCGGTAGTGCAGAACCTCCTGCGCGTCCGTGCAATCCGTGTAGGTTATTTTGGTCACCGTTGAGGCATCTGTGATGCTGGTATTCGGCAGTTCTTCCTCCGCGGGCGTTTCTGCACACCCGTTGTTGTCCGCCCAGAAGGAAAGTATTTCGGGAATGGGCAGGCTGACGTTTACAGTGCCTTCGTAGGCCACTACATCATCTTCCGTACCGTGAATTTCCAGTACAGGTACTGCTTCGCCCGGTTCGCACTGCTGCAGCGTGCCCGGTGCCATGCTGCCCGTCACAGACGCTACTGCTGCAACGCGGCCGCTGAGCTCGCAGGCCAGCCGGTAGCTCATAAATCCGCCATTAGACATACCGCAGGAATAGACGCGGTTGTGGTCAATATTGTAATTTGCGGAAAGGGTATCAATCAGTGCGCTGATGAAGCCGACATCATCAGCCGTGCTCCCGAAAGCCCAACCTACATTCCAGGCATTCGACACGCCCTGCGGGTAGCAAACAAAAAAGCCAGCCGTGTCCGCCACAGGGTTCATTTGAGCGTAGAGCTCCTGCTCAAAAGCATTGGATCCGAAACCGTGCAGGTTGAAAACCAGCGGCATTGCTTCGTCCGATGCCGAGGGTACACGCAGGCGGTAATCCCGCTCTATTCCGTCGTGGACAATTGTGCCGGTAATGGTTTCCTGTGCGCTAAGCATCGTGCTGCCCAGCAACAGGCAGAGTAGGTAGAGGTATCTCATATATTAGTATTTAATCTGTTAAATTACGTTCCACGGGCGGCATTTGCAAACGGTATACCGCTGTAATTTTCTGCGAAAGCAGCTTATGCAAGCCCGATGACGGAACCCTCGTAGCCAGCTTAAGTTCCGCTGACAGCTATTTTACTCTAATTCTTATTACTTTAGGGCCATTCGACCAAATAATTATGATTTCCCCGTATGAAAAAACTTACACCACTACTTTTTGCCTTAGCCTTGCCCTGTTTACTGTTTGCGCAGTCTGGCACGGCTATTAATTTACTGCGGCACCCTGCTTTGAACAGCGATGGCAGCAAAGTTGCCTTTTCCTATCAGGGCGACATCTGGGTTGCGGATACGGACGGTGGAGCAGCGCGCCGCCTGACGATACACGAGGGGTACGACAGCCACCCGCAGTGGAGCCCGCTCGATGATCAGCTCCTTTTTAAGTCTAACCGATACGGAAATGATGACCTCTTTACCATTCCGGCGGCCGGCGGGCGCCCCGTACGCCTGACCTATCACTCTGCCAGCGACGAGAGTGCGCGATGGGGGGCGGATGGGCAAATCATCTTTACCTCCCGCCGCATCTATGCGCAGGTAGAACGGGAGGATGAAATTATGGCAGTAAGCCGGGAAGGCGGTACCCCTGTACGCCTTATGGACGCGCTTGGGCTGATGCCCAGCCCTTCACCGGACGGGCGTTATGTCGCTTTTGTGCGCGGCAACTGCCGGGTAGTACGTGAAGCCTATAAGGGCCCGGCCAACCGCCAAATCTGGGTGTACGACACAAAAGAAGACAGCTACCGGCAGATTACCGAATTCGAAGGGCAGGACGTATATCCTGACTGGGGGCCGGACAATAAGCTTTACTTCCTCAGCGCCCGCAACAAGCGGTACAACCTTTACCGGATGAAAATGAGCCAGGATGAAGAGCAGGCGGAAGCCCTAACCAGTTTTGCCGATGAAGGTATCCGCTACTTCGACCTGAGCGCAGACGGCAGCACCGTCGTGTTTGCGCAGGGTGCGCAGGTCTTCGTCATGGATGCCAAAGCTGGCGCTACACCCCGGCCGCTATCTGTAGAGCTTACCGGCGACTACCGGTTTGACCCGGTGGAGCGCAAAACATACACCGATGAGTTATCCGGCTATGCCCTTTCTCCAGACAACAAAATGGTAGCGCTGGAAATCCGTGGCGAATTGTTTGTGATGCCGGAAGACAAAGAGCAGAAGCGAAGCACCCGCCTGACTAAGCTGCCCGCCCGGGATCAATCTCCCGCATGGCTGAACGACAGCACCTTGCTGTTCCTCTCTGACCGCGCCGGCAATAGTGACCTCTATCTGCTCCGCTCTTCAGATGAGGAAGAGCCCAGCCTTTATCGTACTTTCAAGCGGGAGGTAATTGCGCTGACCACAACGATGGAGGAGGAAACCGGTTTTACCCTCTCTCCCGACCGCAGCAAAATTGCCATGCTGCAGGGCCGGGGCAAGCTGATCGTGGCAGACATCGACTCTACCGGAAGCATCAGCAACCAACAGACCTTGCTTGACGGCTGGGCTACGCCCTCCGATATAAGCTGGAGCCCGGACGGCCAGTGGCTGGCTTACAGTATGCCGGACCTTAACTTCAACCGGGAAATCTACATTCATGCAGCGGATGGCAGCGGGGATCCCGTTAACGTCAGCCTGCACCCGCGCAGTGACCGCAGCCCGGTCTGGAGTGCCGACGGCAGCAAGCTTGGCTTTTTGTCCAACCGCAATAATGGCGATACCGATGTGTGGTTCGTATGGTTGCGGAAATCGGACTGGGAAAAAACCCAGCGTGACTGGGAGGAGCTGGAAATGATGGAAGAGGAGAAGGCAAATAAAGACAGTACAGAGCAGGCCGTTGAGATTGACTTTGAAGACATTCACGAGCGCCTCGTACAGGTTACGCGCCTGCCGGGCAATGAAGGAGATCTGGCTGTCTCCGAAGATGGCGAAACCTTCTTTTTTTCCGTCAATAACGGTGGCAGGGGTGCAGGCAGCGGCCCCAGCAATTACCACTCCGTGAAATGGGATGGCAGTGACCTCAAAACCCTGATAGAAGACAAGCCACTGGGCGGCCTGCAATGGGGCGAAAAGGGTAAAATGTTGTACTTCCTCAGCCGGGGCAGCCTGGCCAAATTGGATATAGACAAAGGTAAAGTTACCGGTCTTCCGTTCCGTGCCGAAATGGCTGTGGACTACCCGGCAGAGCGGAAGCAGGTATTTAACGAAGCCTGGCGTGCGCTGAAGATGGGATTCTACGACCCACAATTCCACGGCAGAGATTGGGAAGCGCTGCGCAATCAGTATGAGGACCGCGTCCTGGCGGCTTCGACTACGCAGGACTTCCGCGATATGGTCAATGAAATGCTGGGACAGCTTGATGCCAGCCATATGGGGTTGTACGGGGATGACCCTGAAGAGACGCAGCGGGACCGCACCGGCCTGCTGGGCGTAGAGGTGGAAGCAGCCGAAGGGGGTTATCGCATTGCCTATGTGCTGCCGGAAAGCCCGGCTGACCGCTCGGACAGTAAGCTGGAGGAAGGCGAAGTGATCTTGGCGGTAAACGGCGAAGCGCTGGATGCAAGCCGCAATTTCTACGAGCTGCTGCAGGGCACTGCCGGCGAGCGGGTGCTGCTGCTGGTAGCTGACAGGGATGGCGAAGAGCGGGAGGTCGTTATACGCCCCACCGGCAGCCTGCGTACAGAGCGCTATGAAGCCTGGGTGGATATGCGCAAGCAGCTGACAGAGGAGTATTCCGGTGGCAAGCTGGGGTACATTCACATACAGGGCATGAACTGGCCGAGCTTCGAGCGCTTCGAACGAGAGCTTATGGCGAGTGGCTTGGGCAAGGACGGCATCGTCATCGATGTGCGCTACAACGGCGGTGGCTGGACTACAGATATGCTGATGACTGTGCTCAATGTGCGGCAGCATGCCTATACCGTTCCCCGTGGCGCAGTGGAGAACCTGGATAAGGAAAACAAGTCCTTCCGGGAAAATTACCCCTACGGCGAGCGCCTGCCTTTCTCTGCTCTGACTAAGCCCTCTGTGGCGCTTTGCAATGAAAACAGCTACTCCAATGCAGAGATTTTCTCCCATGCCTACAAAACACTGGGCCTGGGCACGCTCGTAGGGCAGCCTACCTTTGGGGCTGTTATCTCCACAAGCGGGCAGCGGCTCGTAGATGGCTCCTTTGTGCGTATGCCTTTCCGGGCCTGGTACGTCAAAGCTACCGGTGAAAATATGGAGCACGGCCCGGCCGTACCGGATATCATCGTAGAGCAGCCGCCCGCGAGCAAAGCAAACGGGGAAGACCCTCAGCTTAAAGCAGCAGTGGAGCAGCTCCTGAAAGAAATGGGCCGTTAATAAGCGAAAAAATATTTTGGTATAATGTGTAATTTCGAGCGGGGTTTTTTGCCCTGCTCTTTTTTTATACAACCATTCGAAAATATGAAAAACCAATTATTACTGCTTTCGCTGGTAGCGGCTCTGTTCTTTGCTTTGCCTGCCTGTCAGCCCGGTGGTTCCGCAGACAAAACGGAAGCCGCAACTACAGACAGTACCGAAGTACAGGATCCTCGTTACGACTATAGCATTGACCCCGGCGAGCGGGTAGGGCTCATCGAGCTAAACCGCTCATCCAAAGCGGAGGTGATGGAGGCCTACGGCGATTTGGCGAAAGCCGATTCCGTGTACCTCGCTGAGGGCATGTTTGGGCCGGGCATCATGGTCTTCCCCGAACAAGACCGCAACCGGCTGGAAATCTACTGGGATGAGGAACTGGACAAAGATCGCCCCTCCTTCATCCGCATCACCGGAGCAGATGGGGCGACTGACTGGGCTACAAAGGAAGGCATCACTATCGGTTCCAAACTGTCTGAGGTGCAGGCCGCTAATGGCCAGGCGTTCGAGCTCTACGGCTTCGGCTGGGACTACGGCGGCTACGTCAGCAATTGGAAAGGCGGACAGTTCAATAACAATCTGGGGCTGCGCTTCGAGCCACCGGCAAATGCACAGGTGCCGGCTGACATGCTGGGGGAAACCATACTCAGCAGTGATAGCGAAGCCCTGCAGGAAATTGACCCGGTTGTGGTGGAAATGTCTCTGAGCTTCCCCCTTTCCAACCTGCTGCCGGTCATGCAGGGGGGGTGGCGCTCTGTTTCAGATGAAGGCTACGAGATTATCATTGAGGGAGATCAGATGCGGCACTATACCAATCAGCGCCTCAGCTATACCTCCACAATTGAAGCGGACCCGGGCTGTCAGTCGGACGCCTGCGCCGTGACCGGTACCGCACCCGAAGGCTTCTGCTTTATTGAAAAAGGCGAATTTGACGCACAGTGCAATTTAGTGCTGCGCGCAGATTACGATACGCTGGAATACACCGCTATCGGAGCGGCCGGCGGGTCCCTTATCTTTGAGCGGGTGGACTAAAACGCCGACTCTTTCCGGGAATAATACGGAGGCCACTCAGGTGGCCTCTTGCTTTTTATACGACAGGCTATACTTTGGTGGTGTCGCGAGCCGGGTAAGCAAACTGGAAGTGCAGTGGCGTCAAAAAATGCAAAATTTTAGCAGCTCAGGTTGCTTCTCCTCAGAATATAACTTAATTTAGTCATTGATTTTACCATCGGGGCTACCCTTCCCCGTTCTGAACAACACCTATAAACCCAACAACCATGACCTCACCGAATGCCGTTTACGGCAATTCCTTCTTATGTCACTGTGGCTGTATTGCTCACCCTTAAACAGCCATTCTCATGCCTGCCACCACACAAGAACCCTCCACGCTTCAGCGGTTGCTGGAGGAGATGCTGAAAATTTACCATCCCTCCAATTATCTCGGCGTACTCAACCGTATGTACTCCAACGGAGTCGTGAACGAGATCAAAAGCCGCCTCCCGGAATTGCCCTCCGATATCGGCAATGCCGAGCTGCCACAGCAAATACAGGCTATCAGGAGCCTGGTGAGCTCTATACAGCAGCTGGACCTCAGCGACCTCATCACGGAGGAAGAGGAAGACTTCCCCCGCCGCTTCAATGACTACCTCATTGCGGACTACCTGCGCACTAACTGGGCCGGGTTCTACCATCTGGCCAGTATGCTGGGGTGGATACGCTTCGAGCTGGACGAGGATACACCTTTCCACGAGTCGGACCCAATCTACGGCGAGCAGCCGATTGCCTGGGAGCGGCTGCCTGCTTTCTTTACCGATCCGGCCGCTGTCTTTTCCGAAGCCGGCCATCAGTGGGGGAATGAGGCATTTAAAGAACGGCACCCCTTCCTGCTCTACCATTTAGGAGAATGGCTGAATGTGCAAAAGGAAAAGGGTTTCCCGGTAGACGAAGCAAAACTGGATAAGGAGGAAAAAACACTGACAGTTCCTATTCTTAAAGTGGGTACGGCCGACATGAGCGCCAACCTGAGTTTTATCCTTTCCTTGTTTGAAGGGACAGCTGAGCACCCTAAACACGGCATAAAAGCCGTACCGGAAGGAGAGGCAAGCGGAGAGATAGAAGAGGGGCTGGTGTCCACCACCAGGTTTTCGCTCCTACTGCTGCTACAAGCTACACTCACACTTCGGGGAGGCGTGCAAGTTGAGGTACAAGCCGGCCGGGCGGGCCTTACCCTTTCAGCAGTGGATAAAGCCGGGCAGGTTCTGCTGGGGCTCCGGGCTGCGGCTCCATCTAGTGCTGACCGTATCACCTTGCTGGGTAGTGCGAACGGCAATAAGTTGGACCTCAAATCCTTCTCCGCCAGGACGGGCGTACGCATCGCCACCGGCGAAAAAACAGAGCTGATTACTGAGCTGGACCTGCAGGAAGGGCGCATTTTGATCAAAAATGCCGGGGGAGACGGCTTCCTGAATAATTTGCTGCCAAAAGATGGAATCGCAGCAGTTTTCGATTTGCTGATTGGCTGGAGCAGCCTGCAAGGGATTTATTTCCGCGGGGCAGCAGGACTGGAAATCGACATCCCGGCCCACATCGACCTCGGGCCGGTAGAAGTCATGGGTATATCGCTGGGAGTAAAACCAGTTTTGGAGCCCGGCCAGCCGCCCGCTTTTGATATCCCGCTCGGTACAGAAGTCAAGCTTCTGCTCGGCCCCTTTACCGCCGTAGTGGAAAACATGGGCATCCGTGCCTTGCTTTCTTATCAAAGCAGCGGCGGCAATTTGGGGCCTATGGACTTCGACCTCGGCTTCAAACCGCCCAACGGCCTCGGCTTATCGCTGGAGACACCAACCATGAAGGGCGGTGGCTATCTGTTCTTCGACTTTGAAAAAGGGGAGTATGCTGGTGTGGCCGAGCTGGTCATTAAGCAAACGGTCGCCGTCAAAGCCATCGGTATCATACAGACTAAAAAACCCGATGGCAGCCCTGGGTTCTCCTTCCTGCTGTTAATTACTGCGGAATTTAAGCCGATTCAGCTGGGTTTTGGCTTTACCCTCAACGGCGTGGGCGGCCTCATCGCCATCAACCGCGGCATGAATGTTGACGCATTGGCGGTTGGCGTACGCACTAATGCTATCGACGCGGTCATGTTCCCGGATGACCCCATCGCGGAGGCACCACGCATTATCTCGGACCTGAACCAGTTTTTCCCGGTAGCCGAAGGGCGCTATACCTTTGGCCTGATGGGCATTATTGGCTGGGGGACGCCTACTTTGATCTCCGTAGAGCTGGGGCTCATCATACAGGTACCGGACCCTGTCTTACTGGCTATACTTGGGGTGATACGGGTGCAGCTTCCGGACAAGATAGCGCCGATTGTAAACCTTCAGGCTAATTTTATAGGGGCAGTTGACTTCGAAAAGGGCGAAATGTTTTTTTCCGCCACACTGTTCGATTCAAATTTGGAAAAGTATCGCATAGAAGGTCAGATGTACTTCGCGATCAACTGGGGTGACAACCCAAACTTTATTTTCTCCGTTGGTGGTTTTCATCCGGCCTTCAAACCCCCGCCGCTGCGCGGTATCAGAAGGCCACTGAAGCGTATTACGATCAACCTGCTGCCTACCGACAACCCCCGGCTGACCATGCTGGCCTACTTTGCAGTGACGCCCAATACGGTGCAGTTTGGTGCAAGCGTCGATTTCTATTTTAAAGTCAAAGGGTTCGAGGTCATCGGCTACCTTTATCTTGATGCACTTTTCCGTTTCAACCCCTTCTTTTTCATTGTAGAGGTAGGCGCGCGCCTTGCGGTTATGCTCGGAAGCCGGGAAATCCTCAGCATCAACTTAAAAGGCTCCCTATCCGGGCCTAACCCCTGGCACATCAAAGGCCGTGCAAGCTTCAAGGTAGTACTGGTAAAGGTAAAAGTTCGGGTTAACAAGCGGTTTGGCCGCCGCGAGAAGAAGCTGCTGCCTCCGCGGCCGGCGCTCCCGCTGTTGCTGGAAGTGCTGCGCGATACTCGTAACTGGGAGGCTAGCCTACCCTCCACCTCTGAGTTACAGGTATCCTTCCGGGAACTGCCTGAGGAGTCGCTCATCCTCCATCCGGCCGGACAATTGAGTATCCGTCAGGACCGGCTACCCTTGGGCATACGCTTTTCAAAAATTGGCAACGAGCGGCCCAATGATTTTCAGGCTTTCCAATTCCGGATCGACCAGTACGAAGGGGATGCTTCCCGGCCCGTAAAGCCTATCCGGGAATTCTTCGCGCCTGCCGAATTCTTGCAGCTCAGCGACAGCCAAAAGTTGAGCCGGCGTTCCTTTGAGCGCATGCAATCCGGCCGGCGGGTGGAAGGCAGCGTCGCCCTTTCCACCACTGGGGATGCTGGCGCTTCCGCTGCCCGTGCTTACCG
The DNA here is from genome assembly GCA_913062745.1 of uncultured Phaeodactylibacter sp. Classification (GTDB taxonomy): domain Bacteria; phylum Bacteroidota; class Bacteroidia; order Chitinophagales; family Saprospiraceae; genus Phaeodactylibacter. The sequence goes on along the minus strand of CAJXXJ010000002.1, from coordinate 8,681 downwards.
CTTTGAGCAATTGATTATTGACGGCCCCGACGCTTTTGTAGATTCAGACAGCAGTGAACTCGGGAGCCTAAATCCGGATGAGTACGAGCAGTTCGCAGCCGGCAATGCGGTAGCCCGTTCTGCGGCTGGAAGACGGCAAACACAGCGGCGCCAGGAGCCCCAAAAACTGGTAAAAACCGAAGACTTGCGATTCGTAATCGCCAGCCAGGGCCAGCTTCGGGCCCTTAAAGTGAAGGGCAAGCCGCTTAGCTATGGCTCAGAAGCCGAAGCGCTGGCTGTACTGCGCACCCTGGTATTCCTTCAACCCCGACTGTCCGGCCGCTATCAGGTAGTACCGTCGACAGAAATTAAAACAGCATGAATTTAGCCAATTACGAATTCCTGCCCTGGCTGCGGCAGGGCATCAGCGAGCGGATCAACGAAAAGGATGAACTGGGCAAACAGCTCAGCAACAAAACGGGCCGGCCTACAGTGGACATCAGCCTGACCATTTACGGCATGCCGGTGCGCCGGTTTAACTTAAGCGAAATTGAGGGCACAGCCAGCAGCGCGGAGCAGCCTGACAAATCCAATAAGCTTGTCCACAAAAGCGTGGAAATTCTTGGCCCCGGAGATGTTACCGGCATTAAAGGCGGGGCGGTGGTCAAAACGGAACCCCGCCCAGGGGTCGGCAATTTTGAGCCCAACTACCTGCCCTACATCGAATTTTACGAGGAGGATTTCCCCTGGCGCTATTCACCAGCCAGCGAAAACAACGAAAAGCTTCGCCCCTGGCTCCTCTTGCTGGCGCTGGAAGAAGATGAGTTCGAACGCCGCTTTCTGCCGGGAGCCCCGCTGCCGGCGATTGCTGCTAAAACACCAGGCAGTATACCGTTTCCGCCAGCAGATGAAACCTGGGCCTGGGCTCATGTGCACGCCAACCGCCCCCTTGATGGAGCTGATAAAGCTGCCAGTCTGCAAGCCCTGGTAGAGGAAAACCCCAACCTGGCATCTTCCCGCCTGCTTTGCCCCCGTCGACTGCGAGCCAATACCCGCTACACAGCCTTTTTATTGCCGGCCTTTGAGCAAGGAAGGCTGGCAGGCCTGGGTGCGTCCGCTGACCGTATCCTTAGCGAGGATATTCAGGCCAATTCCTGGGGGCATCAAAAGGAAAATGAGTATAACAACCTTTGGCCAGTCTACTACGAATGGAGCTTCCAAACGAGCGACCTGGAAGACTTCGAATACCTGGTGCGCCGCATCGAAGCCCGCAGAACGGGACTTCCCGTCGGGCAAAGGCCGGTGGATGCACAGGAAGCAGGCTATGAGCTTTCCTACCGGGCAGAAAAGGAGGACGACCTACTTAAGGTGGAGGGGGCCTTGCAGATACTCAATGCCGATGAAGGCCGGCTGGACTTCCTCAACAAAACAGAAGCAGGGGCTTTCATCAACGGCCTGCAGGAAATCCTCAACCTCAATGACCCCTCAGAGGCAGGGGCGGAAAACTCCCCGGACCAAACCCTTTATACGGATGGCACTGCGGATGACCCTTTCGTTACCCCGCCGCTTTACGGGCAGTGGCCAGCCGGTAAAACCAGAGTGGGCATGGATCCCGACAAACCGTGGTTCCGGGAATTGAACCTGGACCCGCGCAACCGCATTGCCGCCGGCTTTGGCGCTTTGGTAGTCCGTAAAAACCAGGATGCCTATATGGACCGTGCCTGGGAGCAGGCCGCCGACATACTCGAGGCACAGCGGCTCATCCGGCGGGCGCGCTTTTCGGCGGAGACAGACCGGAGGCTGCAGGAGCAATATTTCAATGGCATGGACGACAGTACTTTTACTGCTTTCACTTCCAGTATGCATAGCCGCTCGCCCTACTCCAACTCGGGCTTAGCCGGGCAGGCAGTCCGGCAAGCCATCCGGCAGCGTAAAGTGAAAACAGCGGTCATGTTTGACAATGAAGACGTGATACGGGGGGACCTGAAAGAAGAACGGGAAAAGCTTAAAAAAGCAAAAGCCCGGCTGAAGGAAATTCAGCAACAAATAGCGGACAAACAGAGGGAGATTGACGAGGCCAGGGCCGCCATCCAGGAGGCTAACGATAGATTGCCTGAATTGGAAGACCGAATCGAAATATTGGATAGGCAAATCGAGGATATAGAGCGTTTGGAAAGAGTGATTTCCAGCCTGGAAGAGGATATCCGAAATCTCAAGAACGATTTAGCACAAGCCCAGGATGCGGATAAGCCCGGTATACAGCAAAAAATTGACGAGAAGGAAGAAGATTTTAAAAAAGCCCAAACGGAACGAGATGAGCTGCCAGAAGACCTGGCGGCCCTTGAGGCGGAGAAGGAAGAAAAAGATAGAGAGGTTGAACGGTTAGAAAATGCCAGAGATGCCGCAAAAGATGCACTGCCCGTCCTGGAGCAGGAGATGATTGACCTGAATAAACGGGAAGGCGAAGCCGAGGATGACATCCGGAAAATAGAAGGCAAGATCGAAGAATTGAAGCGCAAGATCAACCGTCTGTCTATACTCGAACTCCCCACTGCCGTCCTGCGGCAGGACTACCGCAAAGTGGCACGCGTCACCGGGCCCGTGCTTCGCCGGGCTACCGGCACGCGGGAGCTGAACGACGCTGTGATAGAGCTGGGGAAGAACTTTGAGGACGTATCGTTTAAAATTCAGGAGGGTACTCCTGAAGCTTTTGACCCATGGGCGACCCGCCCCTGGGAAGAGCTCAATGCGGGCGCAGATAATTTTAAAAAAATACCTGCAGCTTCCATATCCGATGAAGATCCGCCACAGCAGGTCACGGTAACTACCGCTGAACTCAAGTCGGATGTGGGGCACTACATCAGCCCCGACCTCGCCCACAATACCCGATTGCGGCAGGCCATGAAAGTCAATACGCGAGCAGCCATTGCTCCTGTAGATTCCCGTACCCGCTCGCTGATCACCTATCCGGAATTTAAAGAGGCGACCTACGAAGCCCTGGCAGAGATTTCCTCCGAACTGATGCTGCCCAACGTGCAGCTCATCCCGATGGATACATTCTCTCTTCTGGAAGTCAACCGACGTTTTATCGAATCCTATCTGATCGGGCTCAACCACGAAATGGCACGCGAGCTGCTGTGGCGCGAGTTTCCTACTGATCAGCGGGGCAGCTACTTCCGCACTTTTTGGGATGACACGGACAACCTGAAGACGACCCTTCCGCCGCCTGACATCGGCAAGCTTACCGACATCGACAAGCCACTGGGCGATAACTTCAGCAGCGCCCGGCCTGGGCCCACGAATGATGAACCACAACTCGTTTTTGTCATCCGTAGCGAACTGCTTAAGAAGTTCCCTAATGCCTTGGTATACATGCAAAAAGCAGCAAGCGACACCCCGCCCCGGGGCTTGACAGAAGGCAGGGGCGACAGAGAACGCAAGATGCCAATTTTTCAAGCCAAGATTGACCCGGAGATTTCCTTCTTCGGTTTCCAAATCTCGGCGGAAGAGGCCATCGGGCAGGGAAGTGACCCCGGATGGTTCTTTATCGTGCAGGAACGGCCGGGCGAACCCCGTTTCGGCCTTGATATCGGGCAGGAGGACGAAGAATACAAGCTTGACGAGCTCACTCAGTGGAACGATCTGACCTGGAAACACATAGACGGGGCGGAGCATAAAGATGAACACTATTTAAGCCTAAAATCCATTGGCGCAAAGACCCTGAGGGCGGAACCGGGCAGCCCGGAGTTTACCTGGAAACGCAACAGCGCCCATACCGCTGCCATCTTGTTGCAACTTCCATTCCGGGCGGCAGTGCATGCATCCGATATGGTCAAACAAAAGGAAGCGTAACATGAGCAATATACAGACAGAAACGCTCGATGCTGAGCTGGCGGGCCTGAACCCCAAAGCACCCTTTGCCCTGTTGCCGGTAAAGCTGCAGACCCGTTTCGCGGATGCCGGGATGGTATCGGCATTGGAGAGCGGGAAGCCTATGCCGGAACCCACTGAGGCCAGCCCGGTAGAATTGTGGGTGCGTATCTACCCGGATGACATCTTCGTGCACACTCACGAAGAAGAGCTGACGGAAGACGAATTCGACGCTGCAAAGCGCTACTGGTCTACACTTTACGAAAACCGTAACGACAGCGGCCGGGAGCATATACAAGAAGGCGCCTGGCGAAGCCTGGCTGAAGATTACGGCCCCGTGCGTGCCCGCTACGTTTTACAAGAAACAAAGCCGGAAGGGGTGGATGGTATAGCCGACTTTCCCGCCAGCGAGCCCGTCTTGGAGATGGGCAATTTAGCTACCGACAGTTGGAACAAAGCCGCCCGAACCTATCTACTGCCCACCCGCTTTATCGTCAGTTTACAGCGGGGCGGTCAACGTTCGCAATTTGCAGGCAACCCTATCCAAAAGACCGACGATGGCGCTCTTATTTTGGGCCTGGACCCCAATGGCCAGGATGATTTTGCCGACGAGGCATCCGGGCTGCGCATGCCGGAGGCTATTCGCTGGATGGCTGATTTTTCAAAAGCAGTAGAAATCGGGATGGGCATCCGCATACCACTGGAAGCATGGGCACCCGGTGAAGAAATACAATCTCTGCTGGTCCTCGGCTGGAACCCTGGCTTCACCAAAGAGGATTTTAGCCAACTGCTTGCCAATCACCGCTACAAAGTAGGCGGGATGGACCTGGCACCCGTCGGGGTACCCACCAACAACACCCGGGAGGCAGATGCTCAAATAGGGCCGGAGGACCTCAAGCCGGAGGACAGCCTTCCAAAGACAGAGGGCGATGCGGACCCAGCCGCCCGCACCGATACCACCTTATTGGAACAGGCACTGGGGCTGGGGCAAGGCTTCCTTTCCGGCCTGCATTCCGAAGCGTCCACCAGTATTCAGGATGCCAGGTTGGTCCATCGTTTGCTTTTTGATGCCACAATTGGGAATGCCCTCGATTTTTGGCTGCCAGGCACTGCGGGCCAAATCAAAAACAGCCTGCGAGACCATTTCTGCGAATGGGTAAGCGGAAGAGGCCATTTGCCTGCCCTCCGCATTGATGACCAACCCTACGGCTTTCTGCCGGCTCTGCCCCTTTCACAGATAATTGACAATGATCCGTTTCCGGAAGAGCCATTCCTGCGCACGCTTTGGAAGGATGTGCTTTGGCCCCTGCACCATTGGTATAGCAGTAAGTTGGCGGAAGTTCCCCATTTAGAACGGGGCATCAGCCCACGGGAAGCACAGCTGCGGCTGCTGGCCATCCTCCAGTTGCACCCTACGAGTGCCGCCTACCGATACCGTTTCGCAGTCCGGAAAGATGCCATAGCTGAAGGTACAGTAGCGGACTTATTCAAGGTCGATCTTTCGGGCGGCCCCAAAGCGCCCCGCAGTGAAGAAGAACTGGCAAAACTGATGGAGCAATTGCCCGAGAGCCTGAAGGATATAGAAAATTTTGAGGCATTGCTCTACGAAAAACAAGCCCGGCCCATACTTTATGTAAAGGTAGAAACTGATGAAGAAGACGGCGAGAAAAACCAGCTGGTGGAAGGGGCAGACGAAGACGTGGTGGTAGGCCTGCAAGGCGCCGCTATTCCCCCGCTTGAGAACAAAGAGGTCAACTACCTGCAGTGGCTTTCTGAGCAGAGCCAAAGTTTCCTGCAAAATAAGCCCCAGGAACCTGCCGGGGAAAAGCCCTACGCGCTTCTGTACCACTTGCTGCGGTATCGCCTCACTGTCTTCGACTGGGAAGAAGGCGGTGGGGAAACACCCTACGGAAGCACGCAGGAGCAGCTCGAAAGGATAGCGGCAATACCACCCGTGGAATTAAAACGAATGGTGCAAGAGCATCTGGATTGCTGTACCTACCGCCTGGATGCCTGGCTCGGCAGTTATGCTGCTAAACGCCTGCACAACATGCGGGAGCAGGATGGGCAGGCAGGCCTTCAGCTGGGTGCCTGGGGGTATGTGGAGCACCTCCGTCCCCGGGGAAGCACTCTACAGCAGGCAGAGTATATACCTGCCCCTTCTCTGCGGCACGCCTCTGCTGCTGCCGTACTCCGCAGCGGTTTTCAATCCAATCGCTCAAGCGGAAGCGGGGAAAATATGTTTGCCGTCGACCTGAGCGCCGGGCGGGTAAAAGACGCTTTGTTCATACTGGAGGGCGTCCGCAACGGGCAAGACCTTTCAGCAGTACTCGGCTACCGGCTGGAACGGTCAATGCAGGAGTACCGCGACAGTACCGGAGTACCTGCTTTGGCCCGCTACATTCAGGACTTGCGCGAGCGCTACCGATTTGCCGTTATCCCGCTGGTGGCTAATGAGCAGGAAAGCGCCCCGGAAACCGAGGAAGACCAATCACAACATGTTATTGATGCCCTGCGGCTGCTGGACGAAGCTCCCGACTGGAAGGGGGTAGTTACTAATCCGGAAGACCAAGACGCGCTGCAGCCCTTCTTGAACCGGCTGGCTGAGCAATTGGATAGCGTCAGGGACTTACTTGCTGCGGAAGGCGTGTACCAGTTGGTAGACGGACAAACTGACCGGGCAAAAGCAGCGCTGGACGCCATGACAGACGGGGAGCAGCCCACCCGTCCGGAAATTGTCGACCAGCCCCGCAGCAGCCTGCCGCTCAGCCTGCGCATGGGCGTCATCTTACAGCACAGCCCACTGCCGGTTACTGGTGGTGCCCCACTGTCTCCGCGAGCGGTGGTAGGCTCCAAAATCAACCGTTGGCTGTTCGACAAGCTGCCCGACCTGAGCTTTATTAAGGTCCGTGTGCAGTGGCAGGAGGAAAACGGAGCAGAGGCCCCAACGACCAGGCAGCATACCCTTCCATTGCGGCACCTGCTCATTGAGCCCATTGACCTCGTTTACATGATGCACCTGCAGCGGGAAAACCCGGATACCAGCGAATTGCAGTACCGCATCGAGCGGGTGGTCCGTCAGCAGCAGGGCCTGCCCATCACCACCCGGGTGCAGGTATTGGAGCGGGACCGTACCGGCTTCGATGCGAGCGACTACACCCTCTTTGCCGTAGAGCCCCTGGCTGCCGGGCTGGGCAAATTGTTGCTGGAGACCCGCAGCCTGCGGCCAGAAGACTTCCTGACGGCCAATGATGAAGCTGCGGAACAGGTCGGCCAGTTTTGGGCACCGGAATTCCTGCGCCGACAGTTGCGGGTGGTCGTTATGGAGATGGAAAAAAATGAGCAGCTCCTGCAGACAGCATTGGAGAAGGCCGAGGCCACCCTGGCGCAAACGCCAGCTTCGGCAGAGGAGGCACTCGCCTACGAGCAAGAGATCGCTAACCGTATTGAGCGCCTGCAGGAACTGACCTTTTACTACGCTGGCTTAGGCTGGGTGAAGGCTGTTCCGGTTGCCATAGAACGGCTGGACCAGCTAACCCTGGACCAGGAAATACGGCGCTGCCGAAATATCTTGGAGGATGCCCGCGCCCGTATGGCTCAAGCCCAGGACGCATGGAGCGGCAGCCAGTCGCAGCCGCTCTCCGGTTTGTTGCAGCAACCGCCAACAATAGATGGCGCTGATGCCGCCCGGGAAACGGAACTACTCGAAGAAATAACAGCCTTGCTTTTCGGCCGCTTTTACCGGATTTATCCGGATTTCCGCCTGCCCAACCCCACCGCCGTTGCCCAGTCGCTGGCTGATGACAGGCTGCAGCATTCCATGCAGGATTTCGCCGTAGAGCGGTGGATTCAAACGCAGGCACCCCTTCGTCCGAAGATGGACCTCTACTACCGGGCCGATATGCTGGCCGAGCTATTCGGCGGCACTAAAGAACGGGCTGGTTACCAATTGCTGCAATTGCCCTTCCGGGATGGGACCTCCGGCCCCTGGGTGGGCCAGGAATACGGAGACTTCGTGCCCCACGGTGACACGATGGCGATGACGCTGGAATTGCAGACTGATTTTGACCTTGATGATGCAACTTTTTCTGGCCTGCTCGTAGATGAATGGCAAGAGCTAATACCGGAACCGGAAGCCACTACTGGCATAGCTTTGCAGTACGACCAGCCGGATACAGAAGCCCCCAATGTGGTGCTGCTCGGTATGACCCTTTCGGAAGAAAACAAATGGGATTGGGATACCCTGCAGCGCGTGGTGCTGGATAACCTTCACCTGGCAAAACTGCGGGCCGTAGACCCCGACCTGCTCAGAAACTCATATTTGGACCAGGTACTGCCCGCCGTGCTGGGCCCGGTTTATACCTCAGAAGAGTCAGAAAAAACAAGCCTAAAATTCGGGCCCATGCCGGACGAGCCACGCACTATTTTGCAGGAGCCCGGCCTGGACCTTTCCGAAGAAGACCTGAATGGTGCCGACCTCGGTAATATTGTCAATCTTAACCCTGAAGACGATGCCTGACAAGCCTGTAGTTTACAACCGACTGGAACTGCGTGCCCGCAGCGAGCGATTTGACGAAAACCTGGGCAACCGCATCTATGACCCCTACTGGATGCTCTGCCGGCAGTGGCAGACCGGCGAATTTGAGGGCTCCGACAACGGATCGCCCGCGGAAGTGCGGGTGGAGTGGCAGCACTATCCTCTGCAAAAGCTCTCTGTGGATGGCAATGCCGCAACGGAGTACAGCAACCAACAGCCGGTGGAGGCTGAGATAGAACGGGTGGCTATCGTGCCCGGCATCCCTCTGCGGATCGAGATGGGCCGGCAGCTGCAG
>CAJXXJ010000001.1 GCA_913062745.1 uncultured Phaeodactylibacter sp. | reverse complement strand
CAAAAGATCGGCGACCGCGAAGGCTTCGGCAACCACTTCGGCACCGTGAACTTCGCAGGCGAAGACCCACAGCGGATGCGGGAGTTGCTCAAGCACTACGAGGACGTCCCCTTTTACGTATAAGCACCTTTGCACAGGGCCCCCGCAGCAGAGGCAGTTCGGCCGGGGCAGTGGTTTTTTCGTAACTTAGGTCGATGTACCTCGTTAGGAAAACAATAGCTTAAACCACTGCCCCGAATCTGTTTACTCAATCTGCTGACGAAGGTTAGGCCCTAACCAAACCGGTAGATCAGAATCTCTTTTATGTCATTAACCATTGATCAGTTGGAGCGCCGCTTTTCGCAAAGCCTGGAAGTATTTAAGGCGGCACCCTCCTTTAACAAAAAGGACAAACGCACGCGGCTCATTAGTCAGATTGACCTTGTGAGCCGGGAGCCTAAGGGCATGCGCATGCTTTACGATAAGCTGCCCGAGCTCGAAGAAGCCGGGCTTTTCCGGGACACCGTGTGGGAAAACCCCGCTAAACTCGTGCCTGGCCTGGTAGGCGGTACGCTGCTGGCGGGCTCTCCCACAAGCACGATGGAAGTGCTTAATGAGCTGCGTATGATTTGCGTAAGCGAAAGCCGGATCAACCTGCCGGGCTACACCGCGCGGCAAGCCGAAGAATTCCTGCAGCGCGTAGTGGTCTCCACTTTCGAGATGGCCTTCGAGGATTTCTCGGATGCCGGATGGCAGCGCTACCCTGAAGGCGAGCTGCGCAAAATCCGCCTGCTGTTCGACATCATGGTGGAACATATAAACCTCGAGGCGCTGAAACCCTACCTGCTGGAGGAGATTGAAGTGATCGTTGCCCACCGCCCCGTTGTGGTAACGCGCATCAAGAAAATCCTGGCGGTCATCCGGGATCAGATGGCGCTCGGCGGCAGCGAGACCGACGAGGCGCTGAAGCACTACGTGGAAGTCCTCTACGCTCCTACCCCGCTTGCGCAAAAACAGCAGGGCATCCGCCAATACCGCGAAGGGCTGGCCCGGCTCGGCCTGGAAAAACTGGAGGCAGAGTGCGCACTGCTCGGGCAACGGATGCACGACAGCGGCCTGGTATCAGAGTATCAGCTGGAAATGCTGCACTACGTACGCACCACACAGCCACAGCTTATCCCCGAAGTACTGGCTCTTGATGCCCACGGCCGGGCCGATTACGAAAGGCATAAAGCTTTCGTCGACCACCTCATCAGCGAGTTCATCGTATCCGGAAATAAGCAGGCCGTGTACGGTCTGGCACGTGTGCTGCAGCGCAATCTGCTATCGCGCAAAACCGCCTGGCATGCTTTCAACCGGCTGGTCAGCATAGAGATACACCCAAAAGTAGCCGAACGGCTGCAGCACGGCAACCTGAGCGATTTTGAACTGACGCCTATGCAGTCGCTGATCGGCGGTACGCTGTGCGCGCTCGGCCTGCCACTCGGCGTGCGGCAGGGCAACAACCCCACCTGTCAGTCCGCTCGCGGCATCAGCATGTGGAGCCGGCATGCCCCGGCCAAACTGATTAACCTGCTTATCGATGCCGCCACCACAAACAACCTCGTCTTCCGGTACGAAGGCGAGACGATGGAGTCCAAAGAAGTGCTGGAAGGGCTCACACAACAGTTTGATTTCAAGCTCGACCCTGTATCGATTGTGCTCGTGCCGCTGCTCGATAAAGTGTACAACGAAATGATGAAACGTGCCTCGGTCAAGCATTTTGGCAAAGACCCGCACGCCTCTGTCAACCCGGCATTCTACGGCCACTGGATACAGCACGGTTTCCGCTCTGTCTATAACCCGGCACTGCACGCCATAGAGAAGTTTGAAGAATTCGTCAGGATATTTTACGCTTCCTACCACCCGGATTACAACGGTGGCCACCACTTAATTTACCCGGTACCGACCGGTATTTTCATCACAGATGCTTCTGCAAATATGCTGGGCTACCACGCCATCTCACTGCTGCGCATCGAGCAGGACGAGGGCGGCACCTGGCGGGCGTATTTCTTTAACCCCAACAGTCAGGGCAAACAGGACTGGGGCCAGAACATACACCCCACGGTGGCAGGCAATGGCGAACGGCACGGAGAGTCTTCCCTGCCGGTGGATGAGTTCGTATCCCGGGTGTATGCCTTCCACTTTAATGACCTGCGCCTGGGAGACAAACACTGGCAGGTGCCGGCCGAAATCATCACTAAAGTGACCCGCCTGGCCAAAGAAAGCTGGGGCGTAAAGTACCGCTGGATATAAACCTCATTCATCAACCCCTGTTCAATCTTCAACTACTCGTTATGACTAAAGGACAAGTCGCCCACTTTGAGCCCTTCGTGCGCAACGTCAAGCACACTTCCCGCATCGAGCTCAGTCAGTCGGCACTGAAAAAAAACATCAACTTTATCCGTAAAAAGCTGCAGGAGGGTACGCGCCTGTCCTGTGTGGTAAAAGCCAACGCTTACGGACATGGCATACCTCAGATTGTCACAATGCTTGGCCGTATTGGCGTGGACCACATCTCAGTCGCTTCTGCTTACGAGGCGGAGGAAGTCCTCGAGTTCCGCAAAGACGGTATGGATATCATGATTATGGGTATCCTCTACGATCAGGACATCGAATGGGCGATCGCACACGATATTGAGTTCTACGTCTTCAACTACGACCGCCTGCAGCTGGTGCTGGAAAAGTCGCAAAAGCTGCGGCGCCCCGCCAAGGTGCACATTGAGGTGGAAACCGGCACCAACCGCACCGGAATGACGGAGGAGTACTTCAAAAAGGCGCTCAGCTTTCTGAAAAAAAATCAAGAACATATTGTCTTCAAGGGGCTCTGCACCCACCTCGGCGGTGCAGAGTCACTGAGCAGCACCTTCCGCACCGAGCAGCAGAAGGAGCGCTACAAAAACTACCTGACAGAGTGCAAGAAGAAAAAATATTGGCCGGAGACCAAACACATCGCCTGCTCCGCCTCTGCGCTCGTGATGCCCGAAACCCACTACGATATGGTACGCGTGGGCGTAGCGACTTACGGCTTCTGGCCAAGCCCGGATGTGTACTATCAGCACCTGCAGGCAGTCAATAAAATGAAGGACACGCCGATGAGCCGCATCATATCCTGGAAGACAGACGTGATGGACACCAAGCATGTACCCAGAGGAGATTTTATCGGCTACGGCACCGCCTACCAGGCTACACACGATATGGATGTGGCCGTTATTCCGGTGGGCTACTGCAACGGCTACCCCCGCGGGCAGTCCAACCGGGGCTATGTGCTGATCAACGGCCGCAAGGCCCGTATCACCGGACTGATCAATATGAACCTCTTCATGGTAGACATCAGCGACATCCCCAATGTAAAAGCAGGCGATGAAGTGGTGCTGCTGGGCAAACAGAAAAACAACACCATCAACGTCAGTTCATTTACCAACTATACGCAGCTGCTGAATAACGAAATGCTCAGCCGGCTGCCCACTGCTATCCCCCGCAAAATCGTTCGTTAAAACAGACTAATGGACCAACAACCTCTTGTACTCATCAAGTACGGCGGCAACGCCATGCTGAACGAAAGCCTGAAAAGAGCCGTTATTGATAATGTCGGCAAGTTGCAAACCGCAGGATTCCGCGTGGTGCTCGTGCACGGCGGCGGGCCGTTTATCAAAAAGATGCTGGAACTCGTCAGGATCGAGTCCGAATTTATTGATGGCCACCGCAAGACGACGCCGGAAGCGCTAAAGTACATTGAAATGGCGCTCAAGGGCGAAGTCAACGGTGGGCTCGTCAACCTGCTCAATCAGGCCGGGCACCGGGCGGTCGGCCTTTCCGGCAAAGATGGCCGGATGGTGCTCGCTAAAAAGCGGTACCATTTTCGGGAAACCGAAGAAGGGCGCGAGCAATTTGACCTGGGGCAAGTCGGCGACGTGGTATCCGTGGATACGAAGTTGCTCCAACACTTGCTGGACCATGGCTTTTTACCCGTAGTGACCTGCATTGCCTCCGATGAGGACGGGCTGGACTACAACGTAAACGCTGATATGTTTGCCGGCGCGCTGGCCGGAGCCCTGAATGCCGCCCACTACCTGGTCCTGACCGATGTGGATGGCCTGCTCAGAGATATTGACGACCCAGGCTCGCTCATCGGGGAGCTGCAGCTGGAAGAGCTGCCCGGCCTGATGGGCAGCGTGATCAAAGGCGGCATGATTCCCAAACTTGAGTCTTGCCAGATTGCCCTGCAGTCAGGCGCTAAATCTGCCCGAATCATCAACGGCACCCGGCCCGATACCATCAGCGAAGCTGTGATTTCCGAAAAAATAATTGGAACCAAGATATGCTTGTAGAAGAACAAACGACCAATGCCGCCTTGCACGAGGTGGATAAAAAATACTACCTACCGACCTTTAACCGATTGCCACTGGCCTTCAAGCGCGGCGAAGGCTCAAAAATATGGGACGTGGAGGGCAACGAGTACCTCGATGCCCTGGCAGGGATTGCCGTATGCAACCTGGGCCACTGCCACCCGCGCGTGGTGAAAGCCATTCAGGATCAGGCAGCTGAGCTGATGCACATCTCCAATTTCTTCGTCAGCGAGGCCCAGGTAAAGCTTTCGCGCAAGCTGGTAGAGTCTTCCGGCCTGGACCGGGTGTTTTTCTCCAACAGCGGTGCCGAATCCGTAGAAGGAGCCATCAAAATAGCCCGCAAGTACGCCCATAGCAAGGGGCGGGGCGGGAGCATCATCTCCATGCATAACTCTTTCCACGGCCGCACACTCGCCACGATTGCCACCGGTAAGGATAAGATGCAAAAAGGCTTCGGCCCGATGCCTTCCGGTTTTTACCGCATCCCGTTCAACGATATTCAGGCCGTTCGCGAAGCAGTCAGTGAAGAGATTGCTGCAATTATCGTCGAGCCGGTGCAGGGGGAGGGCGGCATCAACGTAGCCAAGCCCTGCTACCTGCGTGCGCTGCGCGAGCTGTGCGATCAGGAGGATATCGTGCTGATTTTTGACGAAATACAGTGTGGCGTGGGGCGTACCGGCGAGCTTTTCGCAAAAGACCATTACGAAGTACAGCCCGACATCATGACCCTGGCAAAAGGGCTGGGCAGTGGGCTGCCGATTGGTGCCATACTGAGTAATGAAAAAGTGAGCAGCGCCATAGAATTCGGCGACCACGGCACAACCTTCGGCGGCAACCCGATGGCCTGCGCTGCCGGGCTGGCAACGCTGGAGGCCATAGAGGAAGAAGACATTCTGCGCAAAACCACCCGCCGGGGCTTCTGGCTGAAGGAAATGCTGGATGACCGCCTCGCCGGCCACCCTAAACTGCGCCAAATCCGGGGGCTGGGGCTGATGATCGGCGTGGAGTTTGATTTTCCGACCAAGCCGCTGATGTTGGAGATGATGAAACGTGGCGTACTCGCTAACGCTACTGCTGAGAATGTACTGCGCCTGGTGCCGCCGCTGGTGATTACCCGCGCAGAGCTGGAGCAGCTGGCCAATACCATCCTCGACTCCATCGAGGCACTGGAAGAGCGGGGCGAAGCATAGACAAACAAACAATATCACCATAGAATGATCAAAACAGCTATCGTTGGCGCTACCGGTTACACCGGGTCCGAACTGGTGCGCTTGCTGTACCATCACCCGGACGTCGACATCCAAATCATTACCTCGGAAAGCCGTAAAGGAGAGCGTTTCTCTGACGTTCATCCGCAGTTCACGGATATTGTCGAGCATGAGCTGCAGCCTGCTAAAGCGGTGCTTGATGCAGAGCTGGACCTCGTTTTCCTGGCATTGCCGCACGGCGTGTCTATGGATTATGTCAAACAGTACGAACAGGCCGACTTCAACATCATCGACCTTTCCGGTGATTTTCGGCTTTCTTCCCCGGCGGTGTATGAAGATTGGTACAAAAAGGAGCATACCTACGCACAGGGCTTTGACCGTGCCGCCTATGGCTTGCCGGAATTGCACCGGGATAAAATCCGGCAGTCATCCCTCGTAGCCAACCCCGGCTGCTACCCTACGAGTGCTATCCTGGGGCTGGCGCCGCTGGTGCAGGCTGACGTGATTGTGCCCGGGCAAATCATCGTGGATTCCAAATCGGGCATCACCGGTGCCGGCATCAAAGCCAAACCGACGACCCACTACTCCAATGTAAGCGACAACTTTAAGGCCTACGGGCTGAAGAATCACCGGCATACGGTGGAAATACAGGAGCAGTTGTCCGGATTGCACGCCACACCGATCAACGTACAGTTTACCCCGCACCTGTTACCGGTAGACCGTGGAATCTTGTCCACCATCTACACGCAGCCGGGGGCAGAAACGAACGAGAAACAACTGCGGGAGCTCTACCAGGACTTTTACAGCAGCCACCCCTTCGTACGAATCCGGCGTACGCCTCCTTCGCTGAAGGACGTGCGCGGCTCCAACTACTGTGATTTGTACATCACCTACGATGAGCGGACCAACCGCATCATCACCCTGGCCGCTATCGACAATCTGGTCAAAGGCGCTGCCGGGCAGGCCATGCAGAATATGAACCTTCAATTTGAGCTGGAAGAAACACGGGGTTTCGTGTCTCTGCCACTAAATCCATAAGCAAAAGCATGAATAC
Source organism: uncultured Phaeodactylibacter sp. (assembly GCA_913062745.1). Classification (GTDB taxonomy): domain Bacteria; phylum Bacteroidota; class Bacteroidia; order Chitinophagales; family Saprospiraceae; genus Phaeodactylibacter. The sequence goes on along the minus strand of CAJXXJ010000001.1, from coordinate 22,183 downwards.
TTCTACTGAAATGGTCAGAAACATGACCACCGTACGCGGCATCCGGTGCTGGGGTGCCCACGTAGGCATAAAATCGATGCGGCGCGACCTGGCCATCATCTATTCGGAAGTGCCGGCAAGCGCTGCCTGCGTCTTCACTCAAAACGAAGTGATCGCAGAGCCCATCAAAGTGTCCAAAGAGCATATGGCAGACAACATGGCGCAAGTCATCATCTGTAACGCGGGCAATGCGAATGCCTGTACCGGGCAGCAGGGCTACGAAGGCGCAGTGGCCATGACAGAGGCTGCCGCCAAAAAGCTCGGTATTGATAAGGATATGGTCATCGTGGCCTCTACCGGGCTGATCGGAGAGCCGTTTCCTACGGAGGAGATTGTGAAGGGGATCGAGGAAAATATCGACAAGATATCTTCCGATGCCAAAGCGGGCTCTTTCGCAGCTAATGCGATACTGACTACGGATACTTTTCCCAAAGAGGGCTTTATTGAATTCGACCTCAATGGTAAACAGATCAACATCGCCGGCATCGCTAAGGGCTCCGGCATGATCCACCCCAATATGGCGACTATGCTGGGCTTTATTGTTTGCGACCTCGACATAGAGCCGGCTTTGCTGGATAAGGCGCTAAAGAAGTGCGTGAAGACGTCCTTCAATATGATCACCGTAGACGGGGACACCTCTACCAACGACATGGTGGCCGTCATGTGCAACGGCCTCGCTGGCAACGAGCGGATTACTTCCGAAGACGACCCGGCTTATGGCATCTTTTGCCAAAAGCTGGAAGACATGATGATCCACCTGGCTAAGCTGATTGTCTCGGACGGGGAGGGCGCTTCCAAATTTGTGGAGTACCGCGTCACCGGCGCTCCCTCTGATGAAATTGCCCGGCGGCTGGTGCGCGTCATTTCTGACTCTACACTGGTCAAAGCTGCGATGTTTGGCCGGGACCCGAACTGGGGGCGCGTTATCTGTGCTGCCGGCAATGCGGGCATCCCGTTCGACTACAGTACCGTAGACCTCCACATGGGCGACGTTAATCAGATGGTGCAGGTGCTGGACAAGGGTAAGCCGGCTGATTTCGACCGCAATCAGGTCAAGCGGCTGCTACGGGAGTCTCACCTGCAGGTACAGCTTGATATGAATGTAGGGGAAGGCGCTGGTGTCGGCTGGGGTGCCGACCTGACGACGGATTATGTGATGTTCAATTCTGTATATACCACTTGATAAAAAGTGAGCGCAATCCTGATGCAGGTTTGCGCTCACTCTGTTCCTTTATGCCACCTCCTTCAGCTTCTTCTTCAGGGCAAACAGCTCATCCCGATACTGCGCAGCCGAAATGAAGTCCAGCTCCTTAGCTGCTTTCTTCATCTTGCGCTCCGTCTCTTCCATCATTTTTTCCACCTTATCGCGGCTCAGGTATTCGAGCACCGGATCAGCAGCAAGGCTGGGCTCCTGTGGCTCCACGTACGCCCGCTCTTTTTTACCGCGGATATCGAGAATGGATTTTTTCGCCAAAATTTCATCCCGGCTCTTGCGCACCGTAGCCGGCGTGATGCCGTGCTCCTCATTGTAAGCGATCTGTATCGAACGGCGCCGGTTGGTCTCGTCGATGGTATTCTGCATGGCATCCGTCACTTTGTCCGCGTAGAAGATGACGAGGCCGTTGGAGTTACGCGCCGCCCGGCCTGCCGTCTGCGTCAGGGAGCGGTTATTCCGCAAAAAGCCTTCCTTGTCCGCATCGATGATGGCCACCAGGGATACTTCCGGCAAGTCCAGCCCCTCCCGCAACAGGTTGACGCCCACGAGCACATCGAATTCGCCCAGGCGCAGATCCCGCAGTATCTCCACGCGCTCCATCGTATCCACTTCGCTGTGGATGTAGCGCACCTTGATATTCATACGCTGCAGGTACTTGGTCAGCTCCTCCGCCATACGCTTGGTTAGCGTGGTGACGAGTACGCGCTCTTCCCGCTCCATACGCAGGCGAATCTCCTCCATCAGGTCGTCGATCTGATCGGCGCTCGGGCGCACCTCGATAGGAGGATCCAACAAGCCAGTGGGCCGGATCAGTTGCTCTACCAACTCTCCGCCGGTCTGTTCCAGCTCGTAGTCGCCCGGTGTAGCGCTGACGAATACGACCTGGTTGATCAGCGTCTCAAATTCCGGGAAATTCAGCGGGCGGTTGTCCATAGCCGAAGGCAGGCGGAAACCGAAATTGACCAGGCTCATCTTGCGGGCCCGGTCGCCTCCGTACATGCCGCGCACCTGTGGTATGGTCACGTGGCTTTCGTCAATCATCATCAAAAAGTCGTCCGGGAAGTAGTCCAGCAGGCAGAAGGGGCGGGTTCCCGGCTTGCGGCCGTCGAAGAAGCGGGAGTAGTTCTCCACGCCGTTACAGTAGCCCAGTTCGCGGATCATTTCCAGATCGAAGGTAGTGCGCTCCCGGATGCGCTTCGCTTCCAGGTATTTTGTTTCCCGCTCGAAGTATTTTTCCTGCTCGTACAGTTCATCCTCGATCTGCCGGATGATTTCATTCATACGGTCCTTAGGGGCGATGTAGAGATTGGCGGGGAAGATAGCAGCTACTTCCATCCCTTCGATCCGTTTGCCGCTCTCTATTTCAATGCGGTCAATCGTCTCAATTTCGTCTCCGAAGAAGGTGACCCGGTAGCCAAAATCCACGTAAGGCAGATTGATATCTACGGTATCGCCCCGCACCCGGAACGTGGCGCGGCGGAAGTCGGTCTCGGTACGGGAATAGAGGCTTTCTACCAGATCGTACAGCAGCCGGTTGCGCGACAGCGTCTGCCCTACTTTGATGCGGATGATACCGCTCTTGTAGTCCTCCGGATTGCCCATGCCATAGATGCAGGACACAGAGGCTACAATGATGATGTCGCGCCGGCCGGAGAGCAGGGAGGAAGTGGCCCGTAGCCGCAGCTTGTCCACTTCTTCATTGATGGACAAATCTTTCTCGATAAAGGTATCGGTAGTGGAAATGTAAGCCTCCGGCTGATAGTAGTCATAGTAGGACACGAAGTACTCTACTGCGTTATCCGGAAAAAACTCTTTGAACTCACCGTACAGCTGCGCGGTCAGCGTTTTGTTGTGCGTAAGGATGAGTGTTGGCCGGTTGAGTTCAGCGATGACGTTGGCCATCGTGAACGTTTTGCCCGAGCCGGTTACGCCCAGCAGTACCTGTGCTTTGTCGCCTTCCTGCACACCCTGTACCAGCTGCCTGATCGCCTGCGGCTGATCCCCGGTGGGCGTGAAGGGAGATTTGAGTTGGAATGGCATGGTGAAAGTTATCTTTATGCTGAGTAATGGAAACGCAGGGGGCAGGGCTTGGTTGGGTATGGAAGTGGCTTTTTAAGCAGAGCCCATTGAGGTAGATTACGACGATATGCCCCCATTACATCTTCGGGCTTACTTTTCTAACCAAAAGCTTCCCTCTTCCGCGCCGCCAGCAATCCATCCCGGATCGGCAGCAATAAGCTTTCCACCCGCTCATCTGCTTTGAGCAGGGTGTTGAACTCGTGCAGTTTACGGGTATCGGGGTCCGTTTCCCGCAGTTCGGTGGCTACCTTCCCGCTCCACAGTACATTATCCGCCAGAATGAGGCCGCCCGGCGCTACCCGGTCGATGATGAGCTCGTAGTACGTTCGGTAATGTTGCTTACCTGCATCGATAAAGACCAGGTCGTAGGGTGCCGGCAAATCCGGGATCAGCTGCAGCGCGTCTCCGATGTGCAGCTCCACCCGGCCTTCCAGCCCAGCCTTTTTCAGGTACTTCCGAATGAGGTACTCCCTTTCCGGATTGACTTCTATCGTGTGCAGCTTGCCTCCATCTGCCAGCCCTTGCGCCAGGCAGATCGCCGCATACCCCGTGAAGGTACCGATTTCCAGGGCGAGACGCGGGCGTTTGAGCTGACTCAACAGGCGCAGCAACTGCCCCTGCAACGCACCGGACATCATCTGCGGGGCCAGCGTCTTGAGGTGGGTCTCCCGCTCGAGTTCATAAAGCACCGTATCCGGGGCATCGGAAAAATCTTCGCAGTACTGAAACAGCTTATTGTCGACTCTTTGCATGCCTGTATCAACGCCTGAACGGGGAGCACGGTTGACGAGAATTCCTTACCTTGCGGCCCTAAACAACTTACCTATGGAAGCCATCGCTTATCCGGAACACCATCAGGAGATTGTCGAAGCACTGCTCATGGACGGGCGCTTCCTCCTGGAAGGGGATGCCGCTTTCATGAGCCTGAAGCAGGAAGTCGACTTTTACCGGCAGTTCTTCCGTTCTTCCTTCGGGCTTGAGCTGCAGTACGAGAGCGAATACGCCTTTCTGCAAAGCGGGCGGGACAGCGACCCCTTCTCCCGGGATGTGTGCATCTTTCTCGGCATTCTGTGCTACGAGCTGGACCGGGAAGGCTATAATCTGCTGGAGCAGCTTTCCTTCCACACCCTGGAGTTCGAGCAGGTGGAACAGCTTTTTGAATTATCTTCTTTCCGGGAAGTGCTGGAGGCTACTTCCAATTTGCAGGATGCACAGTCGCGGCGCAATTTCTACAACCGCCTGCAGCGCCGCCGCATCATCGACAAGCTCGACGACCATGTTTTCCGCTTTACGCCGGCCCACAAATACTTCCTGGATTTTGCCCGCAACGTAGCCCGGTACTACGAAAAGATGGAGGAGGAGGAATAGAACACCAAGCGGCTGACCTGATTCATCAAGCCAGCCGCTCAGCGGTTGTCGCATTTTGTCCGGATATCATCAATCATCGTAGTGCATCACCAGCAGCGGTACGGTGGTATGGAAAACCACTTCCCGTGTCACGCTTTTGTGGAACAGGCGCTCCAAAAAGCTGCGGTGCACCGTCCCCATCACAATGAGGTCAGCTTTGATGTCATCCGCGTACTTTACGATGCCCTCCTGCACATTCGGGCACTCGATTTCGACAGAATTGAACCCCAACCCGGGCATATCCCTGCGCGCAGCCTGTTCGTACAGCACCTCCTCTACATGGTAGGGCGTATTGGTGCTGTTGTCCACATGCACGAAGTGGATATTGGCAGATGGGCTGTCTATCATGTCGATCAGGCCACTGAGCAGTGCCTCGTCCGCCGCCTGATAATTGCTGGCAAACACAACCTCTTCGAAGGGGCGGTTTTCACAATTACCGGGCACAAACAAGACCGGGCAGTGGGCGTACTGCGCCACATAGGTCGACACACTGCCGAAGGTCTGCTCCAGCAAGTTCCCTTCCCCGGTGGTACCCATCACGATGAGGTCCACCTCCTTAGACCGGCGCACGATCTCTTCCGAAGCAAAACCGATACACAACTGCGTTTTTGGTAAAGTTGCAATGGCACCCGCCTGCTGCGTATGCTCCCCGATGAAGTTGTCGAGCAACTCCCGCTTGATGCTATCGAACTCTGCGGCCGGCATATCAAGGTAGGGGTTAGCATAATCAAAGGAAGGATGATAAGCATGCATCACCTCCAGCGTACCGCCCTGCTGCTCCGCAAGCTGCTGAGCATACTTGTAAGCGTTGGCGGCAATCGGCGAAAAATCAGTCGGAACAAGGATCTTTTTCATAGGGCCGGACTTTTGCTGCTTTCACAAAATTTATTGCTTCTGGCTGGCAATCACGTCCGCAGCGGTCACTTTGGACTTAGCCAGTTCCTTGATGATATCGAAAGTGGTCAGGATGCCCTCCAGCTCGTTCTCCTCGTTAACTACGGGGATGGCATGGAAGCGGTTCTCCAGAAATAGCTCCAGGGCCACGTCTATGCGGTCGTTCGGAGACAGTTTGGCAATCCCTTTGGTCATAATGTCTTCTACATTGTAGGCCCGCATGCGCGCTTCATTAACGAAGCGGTCTTCTTCATTGCGGTTGAAGCCGCGCAGGAAGTGTTTGAAGTCAGTCTGACTGATCAGCCCTTCGAGTTTGCGGTAGCGCACGACGGGGATGTGGTGGATTTTGTTGTTGTCGAATACCTCTTTGACCGCCGTCAGTTTCTCGCCGGGAGCGACGGTGATCAATTTGGTGGTCATAATACTTTTGACTGGTGCGAGGACGTTCATTGGTTGCGATTTAGAAAGTTAGTACCGCCTCTGTCCGGCGGATTTGTGAAACAGTTTAAGCTTTTACTGAGGCTAAATTGAGGAAAAGCGGCGCGTATCACATTGATATTGATCATCGGCAAATCATGATTTTCATCAATTCGCGGCAAATCGGGAAATGCCGGGGCTGCTTCCTTCGTTTCTAGCCGGGAGTTTGTATTTTTGTTATTATCATTTATGCATCACCCGCTGCCGCAGGAATGTTTCTGCCTAAGCTGCCAACCCCAAAACACAGCCGGAGCACTGCCCCGGCACGTGGGCTGCAGCCCTTAAGGCCATCATTTATGCACTACAAAGCGCTGCGCCATAACGATAAGCAATATTTATGAAAAAACTTTTAGTCCTTGCTTGCCTGTTTGCCCCTTTGTTCCTCTTCAGCCAGGATGCGTCGATTGAAGACCTGAAGGCGGAGTTGGAACAAGCCTCTACTTCTGAGGAGAAAATGTACCTCAATTACGAACTGGCCGACGCATACATCCGCAGAGATGCGGAGCAGACCATCGATTACGGAAAGCGGGCGCACTCCCTGGCGGGCGACCTCGGCAACCCCCGTATGGGCGCGCAGGCAGCTTTTCTGGTGGGCCGGGCTTACGAGCGGGAGCGCAACGAGCGCAATGCTGATGTGTGGTACCGTACTGCTCAGGCCAAAGCCAAACAGGCCGGGGACCTCGACCTGATCGTCAAAAGCGTACAGAAACGCGGCCGCCTGGCTGAAAAAGACCGGGACTACCGCGAGGCATACCAAATTTATGAGGATGCCTTCAATTATTTCAGCCAGAAGGGTACGAGTATCAGTGACCTGGAGAGCAAATTTCAGCGCCAGAAAGCCACACTCGCTCAGGAGCGGGAACGCCTGCAGCGCGAAATTGACCGCCTATCGAATGAGCGGGACGAACTGTCCACCGACCGCGACCGCCTGCAGCAGCAGCAACAGCAGCTCGTACAGGAAAAGCGCCGCGTAGAGGAAGAGGTCTCTGAAAAGGAGGAACGCCTGGCCGATGTCTCTCAGGCTAAAGCCCGGGCGGACTCTCTGGCGGAAACTAAAGAGAAGGAAGTCAAGCAGCTATCCCGCCAAAAACTGGAGCAGGAAGCCATCCTGCAGGCACGTGAAGCTTCTCTGGCCAAAGCGAAACTGGAAGCAGAGCAGTCCCGCAACGCCGCTGAGCGTAATAAAGCACAACGCGACCAACTGATGCTGTTGGCCGCTTCGGGTGTCTTGCTGACGTTGCTCCTGCTCATCCTCTTCCTCATCAGCCGGAAGTCGCGCCGACGCCTCAAGGAAAAAAACCGGATCATTGAAAAAGAACAGGAGCGCTCCAATGGCCTCCTCCTCAATATCCTGCCCAAGCAGATTGCCGACGAGCTGAAAGAATACGGTAAAGCCAAACCGCGCAAGTATAAGGAAGTGACGGTACTGTTTAGCGACTTTAAGAACTTCTCCCAAATCTCGGAGCAACTCACACCGGAAGAGCTGGTGGAAGAACTGGACAACTCATTTAAAGCTTTTGACTTCATCATCTCACAGCACGATGACATCGAAAAGATCAAAACGATCGGCGATGCCTACATGTGCGCTTCCGGCCTGTCTGGCAGAAAAGCCATGCCGACTAATCTGATTCGGGCGGCTATGGAGATGCAACAGTACCTGGAGGAACAAAAGCAAGAGAAAATACGCCTCGGCAAACCGTACTTCGAAGCCCGCATTGGCATACACACCGGGCCGGTGGTGGCGGGCGTAGTGGGCGTCAATAAATTTGCCTACGATATCTGGGGCGACACGGTGAATATCGCCAGCCGGGTAGAGACGAACGGGCAGGCCGGGCGCGTCAATATTTCCGAAGCCACTTACAACCTGGTCAAGTACAATTTTGAGTGCGAATACCGGGGCAAGGTTCAGGCAAAAAACAAGGGCCTGATCGATATGTACTTCGTCAAAAAAGAGCGCAAAGGAGCAGCCGTTACGGCTTAGCGGGCGCTTTCGCGAAAAGCTGCCGGATCAGCTGCAGATACCCCATGCCGTAGGCCGGATACGTATACCGGCTGTCCGTTTCAGACTTGCCGGGCGTAGCCTGTGCAGCCACAGGTTCGATCTGTGTGTCTTCGTGCCATTCATTGAAAGAAGTAATGCTGACCATACGGAGCGGGCCGCCTGCAAACCTGCGGGCGATGCGCGCGTATTCCTCAAATGTGGATAAATGCTCTGCATCCGGCATGGCTTGCGGCGGGGTGATGTAATGCCGGGCCTCCGGGCGCACCCCCCGGTCGTTGAAGCCGGGAAATACGTTTGGGATAAAGTCCACTCCTTCTTCCTCTGCAATCCGTTGCATTTGCCGGTACTTGGCTTCTACGAATTTAAAAAAGCCGGAAGCGGCAGGATAGCCGGCGAACTGGGCCGGTCCGTGCATATTATAAGGCGTGATGGCGTCCAGCTGCCGCACACGGTCTTTATTGGTGCGCTCCCAGAATACTTCGTCGCCGATCAGGTACAGCTCGAAACCGTGCCGGGCGGCTGCATCCCGGGCCGCCTGCAAGCCTTCCGCATACTGCCCCCGGTAAGCGCGGGTCAGGTAAAGCACCACTGCCGGCTTGCCCTCCACCTTTAGGTAATTGGGGTGGGAAAATACCCGCTTAGCCAGAAAGCGGAAGTCCCGCTTCAGCTGCCGGATTTGCTTTCCATCAATCTGTATACGCCCGGCCCGCAGCCCGCCCAGCATTTTCGGAGATTCGTAAAAGATGCAAAACTGCGCCTGCCGCCCCTCCATCTGCGGCAGGATGTGCTTGCGCAGCGTACGGTCGGAGTAGCTGCCTCTGCCCCACCAGCTGATGGCCCAGCTGTCGATGCCGTACTCTTCCGACCAGGTTAGGTGCTGCCGGATAACCCGGGCATCCTGACTGTCGTATTCTCCCAGCAAGGGCTGCTGCGCAGGCTGCAGCTCAGCGCGCCAGTACCCTTCCTCCCAGTGGCCGGCATCGTACCAGGGGTAGTAATAAGCCATCACGTGATAGTCTTGCTGTGCCCACAGGCTAATTGGCAGCAGCAGAAGCAACAGTATGCGCATCTTGGGCGTTTGTTTGGGCGAAAGGTAGGCAAGATTAACGTTCTGTAATAATCCGAACGGCCGCAGCAACTGTTTTCTAGACCGTAGCTATACCCCCGTACCGGGGAACGCTGTCCGGGCGAAAAACGAACCCTTTTATTCCAACGGATGGCACCGGGCTTGTTAAAGCTGCCGTTTTTTAATAAACTTGTTTCATGTTACGATTCATCCTCTTTGGGCTAGCCCTTATCAGCCTGGCCGCCTGCAAAAATGAGCTGGCTGAAATTGAAGCCCTTACGGATAACTACAGTACCAACGTAGAAACGGCTAAGGAGGTGGAAATCCTCTACAGCGACTCTGCGCAGGTGCGGGTACGCATCACCGGCCCGACGATGCTTTACCACCTCGACCGCACACAGCCCCATCAGGAGTTTCCGGATGGAGTTAATGTCGATTTCTACGATGCGGAAGGCCTGGTCACCGGCGAACTGACTGCCCGCTATGGCGTCCGCTACGAAAACCGGGGCGAGGTAGTCGTTCGCGACAGCGTTGTGTGGAAAAGCACAGAAGGAGAAAAGCTCGAGACCGAAGAGCTGATATGGGACGAGCATACCGGCAAGGTGTACACCAAAAAGTTTGTGGTCGTCACCCGGCCCGATGAAATCATATACGGCCATGGCTTTGAGGCCGACCAAAACTTTACCTACTCCCGCATCAACGCGATTGAGGGCCGGATTAAGGTAGAGGAGCCAGCCGAAGAATAACCAACCCCAGCGCATGCTAATTGCCTTGATCATATTCTCCCTTATGCTTTCAGCCCTGTTTTCAGGCACTGAGATTGCATTCATTTCGGCGAACAAGCTGCGGCTGGAGCTCAAAAAGAAGCGCAGCCTGCGCCGCGGCAGCATCCTGTCCGGTTTTTACGAGGACCCCTCGAGTTTTTTGGGTACCATGCTGGTGGGCAACAACATCGCACTCGTCCTCTTCACCTACCTGATGACACAGCTGATTGAGCCGAGCCTGCTGATGCTGCAGCCGCTGGAGGCCAATCCGCTGCTGTTGCTGCTCACTGAGACGATTATCATCACGATTGTGGTCCTTATCTTCGGAGAATTCCTGCCCAAAACGCTCTTCCGCCTCTACGCAGATGATGTGCTCTACTTCATGGCAGTGCCGCTGCAGGGCCTGAAGTGGGTGCTCCTGCTGCCAGCCTGGTTTATGACCAAGCTGTCCAATCAGCTGCTCAAACTGCTGCGTACGCCGGCGGAGCAGGTGGACAATGCTTTCACCCGGATTGACCTCGAAAACTTCATCAACGACAGCCGCAGCGGCGACGAAGAGGAGGATATTGACCGGGAGCTATTCGGCAAGGCGCTTAACCTGCGGGATGTGCGGGTGCGCGAGTGTATGATCCCCCGGCCGGAGATCGAAAATATAGATGTGAACGAGTCGGTGGAAAAACTGGAGCAGCTCTTCCGGGAAACCAAGCTGTCTCGTATCATCATCACCAAGGAGGATATTGACAATGCCCTCGGCTATGTCCACCACCAACAACTGCTTAAACAACCGGCCTCCATCAAGGAGCTAATTATGGACCTGCCCTTCGTGCCGGAAGCCATGCGGGTTACTGACTTGCTGAACCGCTTCATCCGGGAGCGCATCAACATCGCCCTGGTGGTAGACGAATACGGCGGCATTTCCGGCCTGATTACCATGGAGGATATCCTGGAGGAAATCTTTGGGGAGATTGAAGACGAGCACGATCAGGAAGAGCACGTGGAGGTTGTGGTGGAAGATGGCAGAGAATACATCTTCTCCGGCCGCCTGGAAATAGACTACCTCAATGACAAGTACCACCTGAGTTTGCCGGAAGGCGACTACCACACCCTGTCCGGATATCTGGTCACCTGCACCGAGTCCATCCCTGAGCAAAATGCCGAAATCCACCTGAATGGCTTCCGTTTCATCCTGGAGCTGGTGAGCGACACCAAAATTGAGACGGTGCGCGTGTTCCGCGAAAGCAGGTCGGAAAATTAACAGGCGTCAGGCATAAACTCTCCGGCAGGTAGCTACCTTTGCGCCGCTATGTGGAACGAAGTAAAACAAACGCTGCGGCTGGGCTGGCCGATCATACTGGGCAACATGACGCAGATTGCCCTGGGCATCATCGACAGTGCGATGGTGGGCGCTATCCACAGCTCGCAGCTGGCTGCTGCTTCCTTCGTCAACAACCTCATCACCCTGCCGCTTATCCTGGCTATTGGACTTACGACGGCGATATCACCGCTGGTGGCTTCGGCCCTGGGCGAAGAGGAAATCCACCGCCCCATGCGCATCCTCTTTAACGGCGGGCTGATCGTGACGGTGATGTCGCTGCTCTTCGCTATCGGCATACATTTGGGAGTGGATATGGTCTACTACTTTGGGCAGGACCGCATCGTAGCGGATTTGTCCAAGCCCTATCTCATCTGGATGGGCTGGGGCATGATCCCGATGGCTGCCTTCATGGCGATGAAGCAATTCGCAGACGGGCTGGGGCGCACCCGGGTGCCGATGTACCTGGCGCTGCTCTCTATCCCGGTGAATGTCCTGGTCAATTACGCCTTTATATTTGGCAAGTGGGGCGCCCCGCGCATGGAGCTGGAAGGGGCAGGCGTGGGCACTATGGCGTCCCGTATCGTCATCCTGGTCGCTATCTTCTGGCTCATTGCCTACAGCAAAGGCTTTGCCCCTTACCGGCAGCAACTGGGGGATCAGCTGCAAATACGCTGGGAGCGCTTCCGCGATGTGTTCCGTATAGGCGTGCCGGCGAGCCTGCAGTACGGCATGGAATCAGCTGCGTTTGCCCTGTCCGGCATCATGGCGGGCTGGCTGGGCTATGTACAGCAGGCCGCGCATCAGATCGCTATCAGCATAGCTTCTTTTACCTTCATGGTGTCGGTGGGTATCAGCGCTGCCGGGAGCATACGGGTGGGCTACGCTTACGGCCGGCAGGACTGGGCGCATGCAAGAAGTGTCGGCACCTCTACCTTCACTATTGCAGTGGCCTACGGCATGCTCTGTGCGGTGGTTTTCGTGCTGGCGCGGCATCAGCTGCCTTTGTTGTTCAATGATGAAACGCAGGTGGTGGAGTACGCGGCTGTGCTGCTTTTTCTGACCGCCGTTTTCCAAATCTCAGACTCGGTGCAGGCCATAGGCGTGGGGCTGCTGCGGGGTATTCAGGACGTGAAGATACCCACCCTGTTCGTACTGCTTGCGTACTGGGTCATTGGCATCCCGATCGGGTACTGGCTGGCCTTTGAGCAGGACTGGAACGTGGCCGGCATTTGGATCGGGCTGGTCGTGGGGCTGAGCGCAAGTGCACTGTTGCTGACCTTCCGTTTCCTGCGCCTGACCAAACGAAGGAAGGCGGCTATAGCCGGAAAATAGCCCGGTGGCAAACTCCGGGCTGTCAGTCGGGTGAGCGCCCTTTTATTTGCACTTTCTTTCTTATCTTTTGGCCTTAACCTACACCAATCCATTACCGATGAAGCGTATCCCCTATTTAATCGCATTACTCACATTTGTATTTATGCAAAATGCTCAGGCACAGTTTATTTTTCCGCACACGGAAGCCCGCCCGGTCACCGATACGGTCAATGGCTACCTGCTGACTGACCCCTACCGCTGGCTCGAGGACAAGGAAGACCCGGAAGTGCAGCGTTGGACGAGGGCGCAGCACGATGCTACGCTCAACTACGTCAATCAAAGCTGCGAAGACATTCCGGGCTTGCGCGAAGAGCTGCAGGCCTACATCGACCGGGATGTGGAAAGCCCGCTGCAACTCGTGGCCGACCGGCAGTTTTTTACCCGCCGCAAGCAGGGCGAAAAGCAGGACAAGCTGTATACCATTATTGACGGAGAAGAAAAGCTGCTGTTTGACCCCGAACAGCTCGACCCGAGCGGCAAGTCTTCCATGGCCGGCCGCAGCTTTACCAAAGATGCGGAAAAGGTAGCCGTCGGCGTACAGTCGAAAGGAGCAGAAATCCGCACCTACTACATCATTGACACCCAAACCGGCGAGCAGCTGGGTGAGCCGGTGGAGGGCCTGCGGGGCTTCACCTGGACCGACGATGAGGAGCACGCCTACATCTGGGTGCGCACACAGGAGATGATCAATGCGCAAAAGCCTATCGAGGTGCGCAAGCATAAAATCGGCAGCGACCGCTCCGAGGATGTCACCCTGCTGGTGCCGGAGGATGCCAAGTTGACTGCCAGCGTATACGATACGCGCTACAGTGACCTGACCTTCTACAGCGAAGGAGATTTCTACGCGACGCATTCGCTGCGTATGAAGCAGACCGGCAGTAAGGCCGAGCCGGTCGAGATTTACGCCAACCAGAAATTCCGGGTTTCCCCGAATGCCATAGATGACCGCATCTACTTCTATACCAACCACGAGGCTCCTAATTTCAAGCTGATGGTGGCCGATAAGGCGAAGCCGGGCTTTGGAAACTGGAAGACCCTGGTGCCGGAACGGGAGGACATCGTACTGGAATCTTATGCGGTGACCGATGAGCACCTGATTACTATCGAGAAGAAGGACGTGCTGTCCCGTATGATGCTGCGCGAGCTGGATAGCGGTAAGCTCATCCGGGAAATCGAAGCGCCTGAAGTCGGTAATATCTCCTACGCCAGCTACAACCGCGATGTGGACGCCATCTTCGTGGGCCTGAGTACCTTCACCAGCCCATCCAAGATTTTCCGGCTCAAGCCGGACGACCTGGCAAAGGAAGGGCTGGAATGGGAATTGTTTTACCAGCAGGAAGTGCCTGTGGAAACGGGAGAAATTGAAGCCAAAATTGAGTTCTTCGAGTCAAAGGACGGCGCACGGGTTCCGTTGTTTATCGTCCATAAGAAAGGGCTCAAGCTTGACGGCAGCAACCCTACCCTGCTGTACGGCTACGGTGGTTTCAACAGCGGCATTTCTCCTTCCTTTGTGGGCACCCGCGCTATGTTTATCAACCGGGGCGGCGTATACGCTGTAGCGGGCATCCGGGGCGGCGATGAATTCGGCGAGCAGTGGCACGAAGACGGCATGCTGCACAAAAAGCAGAATACTTTCGACGACTTTATCGCCGCTGCTGAGTATCTGATTGCTGAAAAATATACCTCTACGGAAAAGCTGGCGATGGAAGGCGGCAGCAACGGCGGGCTACTCGTAGGCGCAGTGCTGACGCAGCGCCCGGACCTGTTCAAAGCCGCCATTTGTGCAGTGCCCCTGCTCGATATGGTGCGCTTTCACAAATTCCTGATTGCCCGCTACTGGATTCCGGAGTACGGCGACCCGGACAACAAGGCAGACCTGCAGTACATCCTGAGCTATTCGCCCTATCACAACATCCGCATGGGCGTCAATATGCCGACCACCCTGGTGACGGCGGGCGAGAATGACTCAAGGGTAGACCCGCTGCACGCCAAAAAGTTTGTCGCAGCTCTCCAGAATAACCCGGGGCAGCGCGACCCGATCCTGCTGTATATCAATTACGACAGCGGGCACGGCTCCGGGCAGTCTACCGAGCAGTTGATTGACTACTACGAATTCCGGTACCGATTCCTGATGTGCCAGTTAGGTATGAATGCTCCGGCGGAGCGGTAGTGCAGACGGGCGCGGCCGACGAAAACGTTAGCCGCGCTCGTTTTTTTTAGCGGTAGTAATCCGCCATTTCCACCATCACTTCATTGACGAGGTCGTACCAGCGATAGTGGCTGTGGTGGGTAGCGATGGCGAGCGTCACCTCGTATTCCGGCAGGTACATCAGTATAGAGCGGTAGCCCATGAGGGAGCCGGTATGCCCGATGTGCTGAATGCCGTAATCATCCCACATGCGCATGCCCAGCCCGTAGTGGTCGCCGCCTTTTTCGAACCCGACATCCTTTTTCATCTCCTCCAGGGAGGCTTCGCTGACGAGCTGCCCGGTGTACAGCGCATGCCCGAAGCGCGCCATATCAGAAGGCGTGGATATGATGGCGCCGGCAGCGCCTACTGCAGATTGGTGGTATTCGTAGGCCCTGCGGTTTTCAGCCAGCTTTTCAATACGTTTGCGGCGGTGGCTGAAATCATCGTACAGCGTATTCTTCAGCCCGGCGGGCGTAAAGATGTAGTGGTCGTAAGCTTCCCCCAGCGTTTTGCCCGTCACCTTTTCCGCCAGCTCCCCCAGAAGATAGTAGCCGGTATTGGAATAGGCATAGCTTTCGCCCGGCTTGAAGCGGGCGCGGCGTACGGCGGCAAAGCGGTAGATGTCGCTCTCCGACCAACGCCGGTATTTCCAGTTGCCCCGGTAAAAAGAAGGGTGGTTGAGGTGGTCTACCACCCCGGCAGTATGACTGAGCAATTGCCGGATAGTGATTTCAGCGCTATTCGGCAGGCCGGGCACCTGAAGATGGTCCTGCAGGTGGTCATCGAGGCTAAAGTGGCCCTCCTCGACCAGCTTCATGATCAGCGTGGCGGTGACCAGTTTGGAAACGCTTGCTATGCGGTAGCGGTGGTCGGCGGAAAGCGTCTCGCGCCGGTAAGCATCGCCGTGGCCGATTGTTACGGTGTTTAGCTCTCCTTCCGGGGAAATGACCGCAGCGGACGCGCCGATCAGGTTGGACAGCTTCTCCTTCCACACCCGGTTCATTGCTTCCTCCAAGTGCTGTTCGGCAGAGTGGCCGTACTCCACCTCCAGATCGAGCATTTTGGTGCGGACTACGCGGCCGTCATCCACTTTTATGGTGATGAAGTACTCCCCCTTATCCATCCGCTCCGGATGCCCGTACAGTTGCATGAGGTAGGGGTCGAAGGTACACCAGTCCGGCAAGTTGTAGACCTGTACCTTGAGGACATCATTATCAATATCCTCTACCTCAATGTTGAGTTCAAACTCCTGCTCACTCAGCGCAATGACGTGGCTGTCGGTAGGATTTAGGAAAACAGGCGGCGTATTGAACGGGTCTGCTATTGCTACTGCCAAAACAGAAATCGTGACGGTGACGAGCAAAAGCAACCAGTTCTTCTTCCTTTTCATAAAGCCGCTGTGTTGAGTAAGTTAGGAGTAATTAATCTGTTATACATTTACAAAAAGTAAACGGCAGCAAAGTTGAAAAGTTACAACTTTTTAGCCAATGGTAAGCTACCGGTAACGATTGGCGGTCTTTTTTAAGACTTTGCTAAAATTTATTCCTCTTCCCGCACTGTTGGCCCGGCTGCCGGAAAAGGAAAATGGCGGCTGCTGTTTTTTGCCTGCTGCTTAGTATCTTTGTATCAGACCGAAATCGCTGTACTATATGTGGTACTGCAAAACACCACAGAACGGGCTCATGCATTTTGGCGAAAGCCGGCTTTGTATAGCGACTCAAGATAAGCTCCGCACATGGAAATATCTCACACTGAGGAGAATTACCTGAAGGCAATTTTCAAAATATCGGAACGCAAGGGCAAGCCGGCGAGTACCAATGCTATTTCCAAAGCTATGGAAACGAGTGCAGCCTCTGTCACCGACATGGTAAAACGCCTCTCTGAAAAGGAGCTGATCCACTACGAGCGCTACCGTGGGGCTACCCTGACGGAAAACGGAGCGCGCATCGCTACCCACCTCATTCGTAAGCACCGCCTGTGGGAAGTATTCCTGGTCAACAATCTGCATTTTTCCTGGGATGAGGTGCACGAGATTGCCGAGCAGCTCGAACATATCAAATCACCACAGCTCGTAGAGCGGCTCGACGAATTCCTGGGCAACCCGAAGTTTGACCCCCACGGCGACCCCATACCCGATGCTGACGGCAACTTCACTTTCCGAAAACAGGCCCTGCTCTCTGATCTGGGAGAGGGCGAAACCGGCGCAGTTGTGGGTGTACAGGACCACACCACTGCATTCCTGCAATACCTGGACCGCATGCAGCTCGTGCTTGGCACCCGTATAGAGGTGCTCGAGCGGTTCGAGTATGATGAGTCGGTGAAAGTGAAAATAAGCGGGGAGCGCGAGCAGCTGCTATCGAAAAAGGTAAGCCAGAACCTCTTTATTCAGCGGGAGGCGGTGTAGCCTGATGGTTAGTACATCTTCTTCATGCGGTCAAGATCGCGCTTAATGTCTTTCTGCTTAATGGATTCCCGCTTGTCGTATACCTTTTTGCCCTGAGCCAGAGCCACCTCTATTTTGGCAATACCCCGCTCGTTGATGTACAGGCGTACCGGCACGATGGTATAGCCCCGCTCCTTAATCTGCTTTTCCAGCTTACGCAGCTGATTGCGCTTGAGCAGCAGCTTTCGCAGGCGGCGCGGCTCATGGTTGAAGAGATTGCCGTGCTTGTATTCGCCGATGAAGAGGCTTTTGATGTATAATTCTCCCTTCCGGAAAAAGCAGTAAGCATCCCGCAGGTTGGCGTTGCCCTCCCGGATGGATTTGATCTCCGTGCCCTGCAGTACGATGCCGGCTTCAACCGTGTCAAGGAACTTGTACTCGAAGTCCGCTTTGCGGTTGACAATTTCCAGATCGTATGCTTTCGTCTTCTTAATCGACATGTAGGTGTTGGTTTTCGCTGCTCGCGTTTTTCCTGCAAAATAGTAAAGTGGCGCACGCACGGTGAGCCGTACGGGCATGGATTTTAACCCGTACGATTGCCGATAAGTTCAAAAAAGCAAGCGGGGCAGCCCTCTTTTACGAAGGTTGCCCCGCTGATCGCTATTAGTTGTCTTTCTTTTTCCGGATGTCGCTTTCCTTGATACGCTCTACCTTTTGGATTTGTCCGGTGGAAGGCTTGGCCGGGCGGAATTTACGCGCCGGAGCACTCTGCAAAGCCGGGTTGATTTTCACCCGCGGATCGTTGGAGTTGTAGATGACCGCTACCTCCGGCTCCAGATGTGCCTTCAGGAAGTTTGTCATCTTCTCGTACAGGTGCAGGCGGGTGTTGCCGCCGTAGATGCCGTGGTTTCTGTTGGGGTAGAAATAGGTCTCAAACTGCTTGTTGGCGGTAATGAGCGCATTCGCCATCTCGGCAGTATGCTGGAAGTGCACATTATCATCTCCCATACCGTGTATCAACAGATAGTCTCCCTTGAGCCGGTCGGCGAAGTAGACCGGGGAGTTGTCGCGGTAGCCATCCTCGTTTTCCTTGTAGGTGCGCATATAGCGCTCGGTATAGATGGTATCGTACCATTTCCAGTTGGTGACCGGGGCCACTGCGATAGCGGCATCGAATACATCATTGCCTTTCAGCAGGCAGAGGGAGGAAAGGTAGCCCCCGTAGCTCCACCCGAACACACCGATGCGGTTCTTATCGATATACGGCTGCTCGCCCAGGTATCTCGCGGCTTCGATTTGGTCAATCGTCTCGTAATGGCCCAGCTGCAGGTAAGTCATTTTCTTAAACTCCTCCCCGCGCCCGCCGGTGCCGCGGTTATCCACACAGGCCACGATGAAGCCTTCCTGCGCCAGCATCTGATACCACCAGTAGTTCATCCCCATGTAGTTGTCCGTCACCTTCTGACTGCCCGGGCCACCGTACAGGGTCATAAAGACCGGGTATTGCCGGTTGGGCTTGAAATTTTTGGGCTTAATCATCCAGCCATTCAGTTCCACCCCGTCACCGGTTTTAAAACTGAAAAACTCCACCGGGCTCGTTTCCCGTTTGGCTTGCTTCTCCCGTAGCTGACGGTTGTCTTCTACTACGCGTAGCTGACGGCCTGACTTTTCATACACTACGTAGGTAGCCGGTGTGTTAGCTGTGGAGTGGTTTACGATGTAGTAGTCGAAAGTGCTGCTGAACTGCGCATCGTTCCAGCCGGACTGCCCGGCGTGCACCTTTTTATCTTTACCGTCCAGCCCGATGCTGTATACCTGCCGCTGCATAGGCGACTTCTCCGCCGCCTGATAGTAAATGCGGCCCGCTGCTTCGTCTATACCGTACAGTTTGGTCACCTCCCATTTGCCCTTGGTCACCTGCTCCAGCTCTTTGCCGCGCATGTTGTAAAGGTAGATGTGGTGCCAGCCGTCTTTCTCACTCGTCCAGACGAAGCGCTTCCCATCTTCGAGGAAGGTCAGGTTGTCCAGCACATATTCGCCGATGTAGTATTCGTTTTTCTCTTCCAGCAGCAAATCCGTCTCCCCGGTCTTGCTGTCGGCCAGGAGCAGCTCCAGATGGTTCTGATGCCGGTTCATACGGTATACACAGAGCTGATCAGAGCTTTGGGTCCACTTGATGCGGGGAATGTAAATGTCGGTTTCCTGCCCCAATTGTACCGGCACGGCTTTGCCCCGGTTCAGGTCATAAATAAAAATGGAGACCACCGAGTTATCCTCCCCGACCTTCGGATACTTAAACGTTTCGTACTCCGGATAGAGGTCATCCCGGTAGTTGGTCATCGTAAATTCAGCTACCTCGCTCTCGTCGAAACGGTAGAAGGCCAGCCGCTGCCCGTCGGGCGACCAAAAGAAAGCCTGGGCAAAGCCAAACTCCTCCTCGTACACCCAATCGGTAGAGCCATAGATAATCTTATTGCGCTCGCCCTCTTCTGTCAGCGCATTGACTTTACCCGTAGAGAGATCATGCAGATAGAGGTTGTTGTCGTGGACAAAAGCCACTTTGTCCGCCTGCGGGTTAAAGGTGGCATAGCCTTGCTTTCCATCTTCGTAAACCGGCGTCAGCGACTTTGCAGTCCGGTCGTAGACATAATAGTTGGCTACGAAGGAGCGGCGGTAGATGGATTCAGTGCTGGTGCGGATCAAAATTTTGCTTTCGTCCTCACTGAAAGTGTAGCCGTCCACCTCTTCAGAGAGCTCACTGCCTCTGCCCACAGCAGCCGGGTCGAAGATGGTGGTGATCAAGGAACCGGTCGTGAAATCGTACTGCTGTATTTTATTTTCCTCCAGCCGGGTGTAATGCTTGCCGTCTTTCAGAAAATTGAACCCCGGCACCGAGCGAGCGTAGTATTCGTAGTTGCTCCAGATGTCTTCCAGGGTAATGCCCTTTTGGGCTTGCAGCCCGAGGCTTGCCCCCAATACTGCAATCAGTAATAGCGTGATATTCTTCATAGATATAAGCTCATTTTATCCAATGCGCACCGAAATTAGGAAATCCAGTTGGATTTAAGAAACGCCTCTCATTCTGCTAATTCGCCGCGTATGTTCCAGTTGATGCTTTCGGGGGTGCGCTCGGTGTAAGGGCGCCACTGCCCGTCTGCTGTGGTAAACAACCAATCTCCATCGATTTGGTTGGGCCCGGCATCGCAGCCAATCGACTGCTGCTGCTGTGTATGCGTAAGCGCCACACTCAGCCAGAGGTCACGCGGGCCGATGACTACCGGGTTGGGCAGCGGGAAGCGGTTCCAGGCAGGGGCCTGCACCTGTGCGCTGAGGTCAAAGCTCGCGAGCAGCGTTGCCGGCGCATCACCCCCCGTAGTGCCCTCGTAAATGCGCAGTTCGCAGCCAGCCGGGAGTTGCCCCAGGAAGAACTGCACGGCTGTCAGTTCGCGGCCGTCATAGTTGTCCAGATAGCCGGCAGAAAATCGCACAGCCGCTTCGTATTCACCGGCGGCCAGTACCGGGCCGGTAAGGTTGGGGCCGTCGTAGCGCAATTCATTTTCGAATACAGGAGGGGCCGGGTCGTCATTTTGGCAGGCAGACCATAACAGCAGGCCGGCACAGAGGAATAAGGCAAGGTTTTTCATAGCTCTTTAGGTTTTTTTGGAATGCTACTAAGTACACCGTGTAATAAATTTTTAAGCATTTTGAAGGGCTCTTTTTCCCTCACTCATCGTTGCGTGCTCGCCTTCGTAGCTTAGGCTACGAGGCTCCGCAGCGCCTTGATTGAGGAAAAAATACCCTCGTTCAAAATACTCACTAACTTAATACACGGTGTACTAAGGTACGGGAATGCCCTGACTTATTGACCTAAGAAAAGGTTAAGGCTTCGTTTTGGAAATATTAACAGCAAGTCGGCTGACAAAATGACACCGCCTTTTTCAAAAAACGCCCCTGCCGGGCTGCCAAAGTGGCCCTCCCTCCTGCAGTTGGCATTTGATTTGCTAAGCCAATTTTCAGAAGACCTTTTCATTTTTCACCAAAATCGACATTGGTTATGAGTAAAGTGAGCTTAAAACCGATTAACGACCGGGTAGTGATCAAGCCCCTGCCTGCAGAGGACAAAACGGCTGGCGGCATCATCATTCCGGATACCGCCAAGGAGAAGCCGCAGCAGGGCGAAGTGGTAGCAATTGGCCCAGGCAAGGAAGGCGTCAAGTTGAACCTCAAAATCGGCGACCGCGTGCTGTACGGCAAATACGCCGGGCAGGAACTGCAGTACAAGGGCGACGACTACCTCATCATGCGTGAGGATGACGTGCTCGTGGTACTGAACGAGAACTAGTCTTTCCGAGCTCATTTCTTAACCTTAAAAATCCCTTTAAACTATGGCTGCTAAAGAACTGAATTGGGGCAATGCCTCCCGCGAACAGCTCAAAGCCGGCATCGACAAGCTGGCGAATGCCGTAAAGGTAACTCTGGGCCCGAAAGGCCGTAACGTAGTGATCGAGAAGAGCTTTGGCGCACCAAAAGTCACCAAAGACGGCGTCAGCGTGGCTAAGGAAATAGAGCTGCCCAACAAACTTGAAAATATGGGCGCGCAGATGGCTAAAGAAGTAGCCAGCAAAACCGCTGATATGGCAGGCGATGGCACGACCACTGCCACTGTTTTGGCGCAGGCCATGATCACTGCCGGCCTGAAAAACGTCACTTCCGGCGCCAGCCCGATCGACCTCAAGCGCGGCATAGACAAGGCGGTAAAAATCGTGGTGGAAAACATCCGCGAGCAGGCCGAGCCGGTCAGCGGCAACTTCGACAAAATCCGTCAGGTGGCCTCTATCTCCGCCAACAACGACTCCGAAATCGGCAGGCTGATTGCTGATGCGATGGAGCGCGTCACTACCGATGGCGTCATCACCGTTGAAGAGGCCAAAGGTACCGAAACTTACGTGGACGAAGTGCAGGGCATGCAGTTTGACCGC